>JAAFGU010000442.1 GCA_010365205.1 Aromatoleum sp.
TCATCGCTTGAAGATGTCCCAGAACCACCCGAAGAAGCCCGGATCGTCGGCCGACGGGATGTGCCCGAGCGACTTGCTGGCCGCAACCTTGTTCAGTTCCGCCGCCGACACCGGCATTTCGTCGCCTTCCCAGCGGGCGAGCTTGTCGTCGACGAAAAACACGCTGAACTGGCGATGCTCGGACACCTTGCCCTGGCGACTGAACTCGTAAACGTAGTCCCATCGATTGTCGCGGAAAGCGCTGGTGATCAGCGCCGTGCCGAGCACGAGCCGCACCTGCTGCCGCGACTGGCCGACCTTGAGCTTGTCGACCATGTCCTGCGACAGGTAATTGCCCTGGTTGATGTCGAGCTTGTACACACCGAACGAGCGCATCGTCGGAATGTAGGTTTCCAGCGTCTGGCAGCCGGAGCTGAGCAGGGACGCCAGCGCCACCGCGAACACGGTCGCGCCTCGGTCACGGTGCCGCGCCGAGAACCGGACGAGCGAGCGGAGGGGCAAGGTCAAGACGACCACCTGCCTATGCATTTGCGAAAGGAATGGCTATTATAGCTGGCGTCCCCGCGCCAACCGCAATTTGCGTCTCGGCACCTGCGGGGCAGCCCGCCATGACCTCGCCCGCAGACCTCAAGAGTGCCGGCCTCAAGACGACCGCGCCGCGCCTCAAGATCATCAACCTGTTCGAGACGTCCAAGGTACGGCACCTGACCGCCGAAGACGTCTACAAGCAACTCTTGACCGAGGGCCTGGACATTGGCCTGGCGACCGTCTACCGCGTGCTGACCCAGTTCGAGCAGGCGGGCCTTCTGGTCCGGCACCACTTCGAATCCGGCAAGGCGGTGTTCGAACTCAACGAAGGTCAACACCACGACCACCTTGTCTGCATGCATTGCGGCCGGGTCGAAGAGTTCTACGACGCCGAGATCGAGAGGCGGCAGACGAGGATCGCGCACGAGCGCGGCTTCGAGATCCGCGAGCACGCCCTGTATCTGTACGCCGAGTGCGTCAAGCCCCGGTGCCCGCATCGCAAAGGCGGTGCCAGCTGATGGCTGGGGGTACCGCGCAGCCGCTCAGGCCGATGTCTGCGCAGCGGCGTCCCGGCGGTTGAAGTCGGCGACCCGGAACCCGAGCAGCCACAACGCGGCGAAGTAAACCGTGGTACCTGCCGCGCAGACCCCCGCGAGCCGCAGCACCTTTTCCCACAGGGACGCGGCAAGCCAGTACGACGCGGGTCCGGCGATCGCGTAGAGCAACGCCGCGAGCACGAACAACGCGACGACGAGCTTCGACACGAACGGCAGCCAGCCGGGCCGTGGCGCGTAGATTCCGCGCTTTCTCAGAAACCAGAACAGCAACGCCGCGTTGACGCAGGCGCCGATCGACGTCGACAACGTAAGCCCCGCATGGCCGATCCTGTACATCAGGATCAACGCCAGCGTCTGCGCCACCAGCACCGTCGCGAACGCGATTTTCACCGGCGTCTTCATGATCTGCCGCGCATAGAATCCGGGCGCCAGGATTTTCACCAGGATGATGCCGAGCAGTCCCACGCTGTAGCCCAGCAACGCCTCGCGCGTCTGCACGACGTCGTTCAGCGTGAACTTGCCATACTGGTAGAGGGTGGCGATCAGCGGCGTGGCGAGCACCCACAGCGCCACCGCCGCCGGCAGCGCGAGCATGAACGCGAGCCGCAGGCCCCAATCGAGCAGCCCCGAATACTCGTGCGCATCGGCGTCGGCGTGATATTTCGCGAGCGATGGCAGCAGCACCGTACCGAGCGCGACGCCGAGCAGCGCGCTCGGGAATTCCATCAGCCGGTCGGCATAGGTGATCCAAGAAATCCGGCCGTCGCCCAGGGACGCGGCGAGTTGCGTGTTGATGAGCGCCGAGATCTGCGCCGCCGATACGCCGATCACCGCGGGTCCCATCGCCAGGAGCACCCGGCGCACGCCTGGGTCGCGCCAATCCAGGCGCGGCCGCGGCAGCATGCCGATCCGTGCCAGCGGCCGCAACTGCAGCACGAGCTGCGCGGCGCCGCCGGCGAACACACCCCACGCGAGCGCCTTGATCGGCGGATCACAATAGGGCGCGAGGAAGAGCGCGGCGCCGATGATCGACAGGTTCAGCAACACCGGGGTGAACGCCGGTATCGCAAATTGCCGGTAAACGTTCAGCACGCCGCCGGCGAGCGATACCAGCGACACGAACAGGATGTACGGAAACACGATGCGGATCATCTGCGCGGTCAGCTCGACCTTGCCCGGCGTCTGCGCAAAACCCGACGCCAGCGCGTAGACGAGCCACGGGGCCGCGAACACGCCGACGATCGACAGAAGAAGCAGCGCGATGGCGAGCAGCGTCCCGACCCGGCCAACCAGCGCCTTCGTCTCGGCCTCGCCGCGCTGACGCCGGTACTCGGCGAAAATCGGGACGAACGCCTGGGAGAACGCTCCTTCGGCGAAAAGCCGGCGAAGGATGTTGGGAAGGCGGAACGCAGCCTCGAACGCGTCCATCTGCAGCCCGGCGCCAAACGCGGTGGCCTTCAGGCTCTCGCGGGCGAGCCCCGTGAACCGTGACAGGAGCGTCATCCCGCTGACCGTCGACAGCGACTTGAGCAGGCTCACGGTTTGCGTCGCGGGTCCGCGCCAAGTTGCGTATAAAAAATCGCGTTGGCAGCAAGTCCGCCGTTCGGGTTCGCGGCGTATCCGGGAATCGACCCCGCGAACGTGTAGCCTGCCGCGCGGTACAAAGCCTCGGCCGGATCGCCGCGCCGCGTGTCGAGCACCAGCAGCGACCGGCCGGCCGACGCCGCGATCGCCTCGATGCCGGCGAGC
>JAAFGU010000443.1 GCA_010365205.1 Aromatoleum sp.
GATCGGGGGCGACGCCCCGATCGCCGTCCAGTCGATGACCAACACCGATACGGCGGATATCGCGCAGACCGTCGCGCAAACGAAGGCTCTGGCGGAGGCCGGGTCCGAGCTCGTGCGCGTGACGGTCAACACCGCTGCTGCCGCCGCCGCCGTGCCGGCGATCCGCGCGGCGCTCGACGCCGCAGGTTGCCGCGTTCCGCTCGTCGGCGATTTCCATTTCAACGGGCACAAGCTGCTGGCCGATTACCCGGAGTGCGCGCGCGCACTGGCGAAATACCGGATCAACCCCGGCAACGTCGGCCGTGGCTCGAAGCGCGATCCGCAGTTCGTCGTGATGATCGAAAAGGCGATCGAGTATGGCAAGCCCGTGCGCATCGGCGTCAACTGGGGGAGCCTCGACGCCGACCTCCTCGCCCGAATGATGGACGCGAACGCAGCGCGCGTGGAGCCGTGGCCTGCAGCCGCGGTGATGCGCGAAGCGCTGGTGGTGTCCGCGATCGACAGCGCGACGCGCGCCGAGGAGCTCGGGCTTTCCGGCGACCGCATCGTCCTTTCCTGCAAGGTGTCCAACGTGCAGGACCTGATCGCCGTCTATGGAGAACTCGCGCGGCGCTGCGATTACCCGCTGCACCTTGGCCTTACCGAAGCCGGGATGGGAAGCAAGGGCATCGTCGCGTCGACGGCGGCGATGGGCGTGCTGCTCCAGCAGGGAATCGGCGACACGATCCGCGTGTCGTTGACGCCAGAACCGAATGGCGACCGGACGCGGGAAGTGATCGTCGCGCAGGAAATCCTGCAGACGATGGGCCTGCGCTCGTTCACGCCGATGGTCACGGCATGCCCCGGCTGCGGCCGCACGACGAGCACGACATTTCAGGAACTCGCCGAGAAGATCCAGGCGTACCTGCGCGCGCAGATGCCCTTGTGGCGGGCGCGCTATCCGGGTGTCGAGGACCTGCAGGTTGCGGTCATGGGCTGCGTCGTCAACGGCCCGGGCGAGTCGAAGCTCGCCAATCTCGGCATCTCGCTGCCCGGCACCGGGGAGACGCCCGTCGCGCCGGTGTTCGTCGACGGCCAGAAGACCGTCACCCTGAAGGGCGAGCGCATCGCCGAGGATTTCCAGCGCATCGTCGACGACTATGTGCGCGCCACCTACGGCGGCGAGCCGCGCGCGGCGCACCTGACACCCGAGAAGAAAACGATCGTCGTGAAGGCGGTTGCGTAACGCCATGGCGGCGCAGATGCAAGCCGTCCGCGGCATGAACGACGTGCTCCCCGACGAAGCCGCGCTGTGGGAACTGTTCGAGGACGCCGCCCGCGAGGTATTCCGTCAGTACGGCTACCGCAACCTCCGCGTGCCGATCGTCGAGCCGACGCCACTGTTCGTCAGGGCGATCGGCGCGGCCACCGACGTCGTCGAGCACGAGATGTACACGTTCGAGGACAAGCTGAACGGCGAATCGCTGACGCTGCGCCCCGAGGCGACGGCCGGCATCGTTCGCGCGGCGATCGAGCACAACCTCGTCTACGAACGTCCGCAGCGCGTATGGCTCGCCGGACCGATGTTCCGCCACGAACGGCCGCAGAAGGGCCGTTACCGCCAGTTCCATCAGCTCGACGTCGAGGCGCTGGGCTTCGCCGGTCCCGACGTCGACGCCGAGCAGATCGTGATGCTGGCGCGACTGTGGCGGCAGCTCGGGCTCGCCGACGGCATCCGGCTGACGCTCAACTCGATCGGCGACGCCGACGAGCGGCGCTCACACCGCGCCGCGCTGATCGAGTACTTCGAGCGCGACGCAGCGCGGCTCGACGACGATTCCCGGCGCCGGCTGCACACCAATCCGCTGCGTATCCTCGACAGCAAGAATCCCGGAATGCAGGCGATGATCGCCGGCGCGCCGAAGCTTCTGGACCGACTCGGTTCGGACTCGCGCGCTCATTTCGACGAACTGCAGCGGATCCTTGCCGATCACGGCATCGAGTTCGCGATCGACGCGCGCCTTGTCCGCGGGCTCGACTATTACAATCGCACGGTGTTCGAGTGGGTGACCGACCGGCTCGGAGCGCAGGGGACGGTGGCCGGCGGCGGACGCTACGACGGCCTGTTCGAACAGCTGGGCGGCAAGCCGACGCCTGCATGCGGATTCGCCATCGGCGTCGAACGGATGGTGCTGCTGCTGAAGGAGACCGGGAAGCGCGGCGTCGCGACACCACTCGCCTACGTCGTCCATGCCGGCGACGCCGCGGCGAAACTCGCGTGGCGC
>JAAFGU010000444.1 GCA_010365205.1 Aromatoleum sp.
TGCAGTGATGATCGATCCCAAGCCGCTCCTTCAGGCTCATTTCCCATTGGAATCACGATAGCCCCTTCAGGCTCACATGCCATTGGAAGAGGCTAACGGTTGCGCGGATCGACGCGGGGGGCGATCATGATGGGTTCCTAAGCCGTTGCCCCCCGAAAGCCTGCCATGACCGACCCCCGTGCCATCGACGAACCCCTGACGGACGCCGAACTCGACGAAATGGAGACATTTCTGGGCTCCGACGCGGTGCCGCAGGACTGCATGGACCTCGAGATGCTCGACGGCTACCTGACCGCGATCGTCAGCAGCCCGGAGGCGATCCAGCCGTCGGAGTGGCTGCCGCAGGTCTGGAGCGAGGGCGGGCGCACCGCGTCGCCGGCGTTCACCGGCAGCGAACAGGCGCAACGGATCATGGGCCTGATGCTGCGCCACCTGGTCGGCATCCAGCGCACGCTGACCGAAGCGCCCACCCGCTTCCGACCGATGCTGTACATGCCCGACGAAAAGGCGCGCAAGGGAGACCGTACGCCGCCGGAAGCCAGCGCCTGGTGCGAGGGTTACATGTCGGGCGTGAAGCTGCGCGACGATCCCTGGCAACTTCTCTACGATGCGCAGGACGCGCGCGACTGGATCTTCCCGATCGAGGCGCTGGCGTTCGGCGACCGCGACGACGACTTCACCGAATGGGTCGACAGCGAGGAGAAGCGCGAAGGCCTGATCGAGGAGCTGGCTGTCGCCGCTGTGCTGATCTACCGCTTCTGGCAGGAAAAGAGCGCGGCCACGAAAGGCCGGGGGAGCGGCGCGCGGCGCGGACCGCAGCCCGACGCCGCACGCAAGGCGCGGCAGCGTTTGCACTGATCGCAACCCCGGTCCGAACAGGCAAAAGGAGAGGGATGTCCTTTCCGGCGCGGAGCCAGAGCCGGCCGCATCCTTGCGGGTAGCAGCATCCCCCGATGATAGGTGAAGTCGTCGCGGCACAATTGCACCGCGATATTCGAAGCCATCGAAGCTGCAAGGTACCGGCAGCTGCGAGCGCGGTCCGTTCGGTAGCGCACATGGCCGGAGCAGCCCTCACACGGTTACTCAGGCGGGTGGCCGCCGCAACTGTTCGCCACGCATGTCCGGCGCCGATTGTCGGTCGTCGCGGCAGGACGGGCGGCGGTGGTCCTGGAAGCTCGCGGCGGTCGCCGCCGGTCGCGCGTGGCGACCTACTTCTTGCCTCTTGTGGCGGCCTTCGCGCAGGATTCGCCCCGCAGCCCCTGCGACGTGTCGAGGCCTTTTTCCTTGGCCCGAACGATCATTTTTTTCTCGACATCCGCGACGTAGGCCTTGCAATCCTCGACCGACGTGAAGCTGCGCAACTTCTGTCCATGCGCGTTGCGCTCGTCCAGGGTCATCAGCGATTTGGCGGAGACCGATGCTGCACCGGCGCCGGGTGGGGATGAACCCGTCGTCGCTGTCGGCGCCGCGCCGGCCGCGGGAACCGCGGCCATTGCCGCCGACGTGCCGAGGACGGCCGAGAGCAGGCCGACAACGAGAAAAGCTGCTTTCATGATGTTCTCCAAAGGGTGAATGCTGTTCCGAAACCTTACGACCGCCGACTCCGCGCTTTGGTTCAACTCGCCCAAAACGTGGCGAAGGCGGCGGCTCCCGTCCAGGGTCCCTGGCGAAGCGGCGCGCGATGCGCGACCCGGAACAATTGTAGCAACGCGCCGGCGTCGATCGACGCCCGCGTGCGCGGTCCGCGCGGGCGAGCGCAGGAATGATTCGATTCTCGTCGGCGCAGGGCCGGATCTTGCGAGCCGCCCGCCTGGAAATCTGTCGCGACCGCGGCCGCTATACTCGGCGACGTCCGCCCCCCTCGGGAAAAGCTCGATGCGCTACTTCGATGCCGCCACGATACGCGCGCGCCTGCCGTGGCCGAGGATGCTCGATGCCATCGACGCGATGCTGAAGGACGACGTTGCGGCGCCGCTTCGCGCCAACCACTCGATCGACGTTCCCGGCGAGCCCGCGGCGTCGCTGCTGCTGATGCCCGCATGGCGTGCCGGTCAGCGGATCGGGGTGAAGCTCGTCACGGTGTTTCCCGGCAATCGGGAACGCGGGCAGCGTGCGGTCAATGCGGTGTACGCGCTGTTCGACGCACGCAATGGCGAACCGCTGGCGCTGTTCGACGGCGACGAGATCACGGCGCGACGCACCGCGGGCGCATCGGCGTACGCGGCGCGCTTTCTCGCGCGGCGCGACGCGAAACATCTGGT
>JAAFGU010000445.1 GCA_010365205.1 Aromatoleum sp.
CGTCCTCGTTCGCCGGAGGGCGCGCCTGCGCCCGCGGCCGCCGCACGGCGCGGCCGCGGCGACGCGGAGAAATCGTTGGTCCGGATCGTCGGCATCGGCGGCAACGATAACAAAATTTACTCGCCGGCGCCGGTTTGTGCAACGCCGGTCCGTGGTTTGCGAGCGAGGGCTCGCTGCCGGCGGCGGGCGCGTCGCGCCGGGATCCGCAGCGGCGGCATTTCGCGATGGCGCGGTTCCGGTACAATCGCCGGCGACCCCGGGCTCCGTTTCCGGGTCATCCCTCCGACCCATCTTTCGCCCTCCGCCCGCTCGCGCCCCTCCATGCCGATCGACGCCGTCAACGCCGCCGTCAAGGCGCAGATTCTTGCCGAAGCGCTGCCGTACATCCAGCGCTTCCACGACAAGACGATCATCATCAAATACGGCGGCAACGCAATGACGGAGCCGAAGCTGAAGGCGGGCTTCGCCCGGGACGTCGTGATGCTGAAGCTGGTCGGGATGAACCCGGTGATCGTCCACGGCGGTGGCCCGCAGATCGGCGACCTGCTTGAAAAAATGGGCATCCGGAGCGAGTTCAGGCAGGGCATGCGAGTGACCGACGAAAACGTGATGAACGTCGTCGAAATGGTGCTGGGTGAACTGAACCAGGAGATCGTCGGGCTCATCAACCAGCACGGCGGGAAGGCCGTGGGGCTGACCGGGCAGGACGGCGCGTTCATCCATGCGCGGAAAATGATGCTGAAGAGCGACGCCAATCACGGCGAGCTTATCGACATCGGGCTCGTCGGCGAGATCGAGCGGATCGACCCCGAGCTCATCCAGCTGCTCGACTCGCGCGACTTCATTCCGGTGATCGCGCCGATCGGCGTGGGCGGCGAAGGCGAGGCCTACAACATCAACGCCGATCTCGTCGCCGGCAAGCTCGCCGAGACGCTGCGCGCGGAAAAGCTCGTGCTGATGACGAATACGGTCGGCGTTCTCGACAAGAATGGCGCGCTGCTGACCGGCCTGTCCGCCACCGAGATCGACGCGCTGTTCGCCGACGGCACGATTTCCGGCGGCATGCTGCCCAAGATCGGGTCCGCGCTCGACGCGGTGCGGAATGGCGTCAAGAGTTCGCACATCATCGACGGCCGCGTCGAGCACGCGCTGCTGCTCGAGGTGCTGACCAATGAGGGTGTCGGCACGATGATCTGCGCCGACGATGCCGAGCCCGTCCACGTCCGCGCGCAGCTTTAGCCGAAATCGGATCCGACCATGACCAAAAAGCCCGGCGAGCGCCGCCTCCAGATTCTGCAGACGCTGGCGGCTATGCTCGAGAATCCGCGCGCCGAGAAGGTGACCACCGCGGCACTGGCGGCCAAGCTCGACGTTTCCGAAGCGGCCCTGTACCGGCATTTCGCGAGCAAGGCGCAGATGTTCGAGGGGCTGATCGAGTTCATCGAAACGACGTTGTTCACGCTGATCAACAAGATCGCCGGCGAAACTCCGGACGGCGCCGCGCAGGCACAGCAGATCGTCACGGTGCTGCTGGGCTTCGCCGAGAAGAACCCGGGAATGACCCGCGTGCTGATCGGCGACGCGCTGGTCAACGAGGACGAGCGGCTCCAGGCGCGGATCAATCAGCTCTACGACCGGCTCGAGGCGGCACTGCGGCAGGCGCTGCGGATCGCGCAGGCCGCCGGTTCCTGGCCGGGTGACCCGATCGCAGAGGCCAATGTGCTGATCGCGTTCGTGCTGGGCCGGTGGCAACTCTTCGCGAAAAGCGGGTTCAAGCGGTCGCCGCAGGACGCGTGGGACACCCAGCGCAAGTTCCTGTTCGGCTGAGCGGCCACATTCGATCAGACCGCCTGCACCGTCGACGGCGCGAGGGCGCAGCCGGCGATCTTCCACCGGCCATCCGGCTGCTTCTCCATCGTGTACAGCGCGACCAGCACCGTATTGTCCGGCGCGATGAGCCGGAGAGGCTGGATGACGACGCCGTCGATGACCGCGCCCTCGAGGAATTCGGTGTATCGCGCCGAAAGGAGCGCGGTGTAGGACTCGGCGACCATCCGCGCGAAGTTCTCGGCACTGCCGAATTGGGCCCGGATCCCCGGCGACGCGTATCCGAACGCCTTGTCACGCTCCCCGGCCTTAAGCGCCGCCAGCTGCGCGCCGACGATCGCCTCGATCGACTTCCACTCCGCGGCCGTCAACGTCGCCACGTGCGGCCGCGGCTGGGCGCTCGCGCTGACCACGGTCAGGGCGAGCAGCGCCG
>JAAFGU010000446.1 GCA_010365205.1 Aromatoleum sp.
CGCGCAGTGGCGGCTCGCGTCCTCCGCGCACGAGCTGCAGCGCCTGCACGATGAACTCGATTTCGCGAATGCCGCCCGGGCCGAGCTTGATATTCGGCGCGTAATCGCGACGCTTCCCCTGCTCGCGGATCTGGCCGTGGATTTCGCGCAGGCCGTCGTAGGCGTCGAAATCGAGATATTTGCGAAACACGAACGGCGTCACCAGCGCGTACAGCTCGTCGTGACGGGCACCGGTGAGCGCGCGCGCCTTGAGCCACGCGTAGCGCTCCCACGCGCGGCCTTGTGTCACCAGGTACTGCTCCAGCGCCGAGTACGGGACGCTCAGCGGGCCGCTTTCGCCGTACGGGCGCAGCCGCATGTCGACGCGGAACACGTAGCCGTCGGCGGTCACATCGTTGAGCGCGCCGATGACGCGGCGCCCGAGCCGGTCGAAGAACTCGCGATTCGACAGCGGTCGCCGGCCATCCGTCTCGCCGTCCTCGGGGTAAACGAAGACGAGGTCGACGTCGGACGACACATTGAGCTCGCCGCCGCCCAGCTTGCCCATCCCGATCACGACCATCTCCTGCCGCTCGCCGCGATCGTCCGCGGGACGCCCGCGATCGGCGGCGAGCGCCGCGTGGTGGAGCCGCAGCGACGCGCTCAACGATGACTCGGCCAGCGTCGTCATGTTGGCGCAGACCTCGGCGAGTGTCGCGCGCCCGGTCAGGTCGCGCGCGAGCGTGTGGATAAACACCCGACGGCGGAGTTTGCGCAGCGCTTTCGCCAGCTCGGGACCGTCTCCTGCGGCCACGCACGCCTCCAGTTCGGCCTGCGGGCCGGCCCAGCGATAGGGCGCGGCTAGCGTTTCGCTCAGGGCGTCGCGTTCGTCCGGGTTGGCGGCGAGCGCGGCCGCCGCATAGCGGCTGAAGGCGAGGGCGCGGTCGAGGGTGAGTGCGGGCGAGGACGGCATCGATGACGGGCGACGAGCCGGATTGCAGTCCGGGCGGGGCCCGCATGGCATCCGTTACAATAGAACTTACGCTTTCCATTATGCCCTCAGTGCGCGCCCCCCTACGCGCTCCCGCCGCGTTCCCGCCCATGCTGTCCCGCCTGGCCCGTTATGCGGTCATGGTCGCCGTCGTCGGATTCGCGGTGTTCGCCCTGTTGCTGCTCGTGGTCCGTTTCGTCGTGTTCCCGCAGGTCGAGGCATACCGCGACACGCTGACGGCGGCATTGGCGAAGCAAATCGGACAGCCGGTCGAAATCGCGGCGTTGACGACCGGATGGGACGGCTGGAATCCGAAAATCGCGATCCAGGGTTTCCGCGTGCGTGACGCCTCGGCATCGGGCGCGGCGACGGTTCTCGATCTGCCGGAGGTCGACCTGATCGTCGCCTGGACGTCACTGCCGCTTCTCGACCTCCGCCTGAAAGAGCTGGTGATCGATCGCCCGCGGCTCGCGATCCGGCGCGATCGCGCGGGTATGCTGCACGTTGCCGGCCTCGAAATCGATCCCGAACTGCGCGCCGAACACACGCCGTTGACCGACTGGATCCTCCGCCAGCCGCAAATCGTGGTCCGCGATGCGCTGATCCTGTGGGACGACGAGCTGCGCGAAGCTCCGCAACTCGTGCTCGACCGCGTCCAATTCCGGCTGGAGAACCGGTTCGACCATCACCGCTTCGGTTTTCGCGGCACGCCGCCGCCGGAGATCGCCGCGCCGATCGACGTGCGCGGCGACGTCACCAGCGCCGCACTCAGGGAATGGGAAAAGACCGAGGGCCGGCTGTATGTCCGGCTAGACTACGCCGACTTCGCCGCATGGCGCGAGTGGCTTCCGCTGCCGGTGCCGATCGCGAGCGGGCAGGGCGCGATGCGATTCTGGTTCGAGTTCGCGCGGGGCGAACTGCACGCGCTCACCGCGGACCTCGAACTCGCCGACGTCAAGGCGAAACTTGCGAGCGACCTGCCCGACCTCAAGCTTTCCCATCTGTCAGGACGCGTGGGCTGGCGATTCAGCGGACCGCAACGGGAATTCTTTGCCCGCCAACTGGCATTCGACGGCGCCAACGGTCAGGCGCTGGCACCGGCCAATTTCACGCTGACGCTGCGCGACCCGACGCTCGGCGCAGAACCGGGAGGGTTGTTCGAATTCGACCGGCTGGAGCTCGAGCCCCTGCGCGACCTGGCGGCGCAGCTGCCGTTGCCGGACCGGATCCGCGCCCAACTCGCGCGGTTCGCGCCGCGCGGCACGCTCGTGCGCGGCCGAGCGCAGT
>JAAFGU010000447.1 GCA_010365205.1 Aromatoleum sp.
GTGCCCGGCGCCCGGGCCCGTTGCTCAGGGAGTTCGGAGCGCTTGTCGCGTCGCATCACCCGGAGCGCGGTCGCGCGGGCGCGCAAGTAGGCCGGCTTGGCAACGGCTGCGTCGCCGCCGGCCTGGGCCAGCGCCCGAGTCCAAAGCGGTTGGTCGACGTGACCTTTGTCGTACTCGCGGTTGGCTTCCGCGATGAACCGGTCCACGCGCTCGACGCCCGATTCGTTTGCGGGTGTAGCCTCGACCGAATAGTCGCCCCTCGATTCGGTGGCCGGCGAATCGGAATTTGTCGCGGAAAGCGTCGAACGGTCGTCTGCGGGAACGAGCGAGAGGCCTCCGCCGCCTGCGGAAAGGGTATCCATGGCTTGGGTGAAGCAAGCTCCGTACCAGCCTGAACAACGCGGCCGTGACACGCGGTGCGCTACATGGCGGAGCTTCAGGAGAACGAGGGCCGGACGCTTGACGCGCGAACGGTCGTCGCCGCGCGGCGCGCTGCGGCGCGGAGGTGCCGCGCAACGTCGTCCTTGACGCTACGCGGCCAGCATCAGGAATGCGTGAAAGCGTCGCAGCCTGCCGTCGACCGCTTTCTGCATCTCGCAGGCAGTGGTGAACCGGACCATGCGGAATCCGGCGCGCGTGGCCTTCGCCGGGTCGTCGTCCCAGTCCTTCGCGCGGCTGTAGCAATCGTTCCGCCGTAACGCGGCGCCGGCCAGCGCGGTCACGCGGAACGCTCGAGGTCGGTCGGATCACCGTCGCGGACGCCGGCCGCGGATGCCGCCCGCCGCCACCGACGGCGCCAGCAACGAGCCGACCCGCGGCGTTGTCGCGATCGCGAAGATCCTGGCGCAGACGTCGTGCATTTCGGCCGCCGTGGCGGCGCCGCTGAATTCGGCCAGCCGCAGCGCTTTTTCCGTGAGCTCGGCGCGGGAGAGCGTGTTCCCCGGATCGCCCTTGGGTTCGTCGACGCGCCCGTGCAGCGTGCGGCCGTCGGTCGTCTCGACATCGACCTTGCCGACCCAGCGCCGCGGATACGCGGCCTCGACCTCGGGGTCGAACGCCATCCGCACGCGCTCGCAGAGCGACACGACACCCGGATCTCGGAAACAGTCCGCGAATTCCCGCAGCCCCGCGCGGCGAAAAGTCGCCGCGATCGCCAGCACCGTGCCCATCGAGAATTTCGCCTGGTGCACGGTCGTCAGATCGACCACCGGGCCCAGCACGTCGATCGCCGCCTGGTGGACGTGGGCGGTTACGCGCGCAATTTGACCGGGCGCGAGATCGTGCTCGACGACGACCTGCAGCAGCGCGTCGGCCGCCGGATGAGTGTGGCGGCACGATGCATGGTACTTGAACGAGGTCTCGGCCAGCGCCCAGCGCTCGCCCAGACGATCGGTGAGCTTCGCCGGTTCGGCGTCGCGCGACATGCCGGCGGCCATCCCCTGCGCGCCTTCGAGAATCCGCTTCGCGCCGGTGAAGCCCTGTTGCGCGAGGTACGCCGCCAGCATGCCGTCGGCGGCGGCCTTGGCCGTATGCAGTTGCTTGGAGTCTGCCCCGTCGCGCAGGAACTCCCACAGCCCGGCCGCCTGCGTGCCGGCGGACCCGAACGCATCGAGCATCGCGTCGGCGGGCAATCGAAGGAGGCGCCCCGTCGCAGCTGCGGCCGCGATCGTGCCCGCCGTGCCTGTCGTGTGGAACACCTTGTAATGCGAGAGACCCAGGAACTCGCCGATGCGGATGCCGACTTCGTAGCCGACGACCGCCGCGGTCAGCAGTTCGCGGCCAGACCGGCCCTCGGCCTGCGCGACCGCCAGCGCCGGCGGAAAGACGACCGCTCCGGGGTGGAACACCGAACCATTGTGCACATCGTCCTGTTCGGCGAAGTGCGAGGCCGCGGCGTTGACCATCGCGGCGAAGTACGGCGTCGTCTGCCGGCGCGAGATCAGCACCTGGGACGGACCGCTGGCGGGGCCCATCCTGCGCGCGAAGGCATCGATGGTCTCGACCGGGCGTGCGCCCTTGCCGGCGAGCGCCGATCCGAACCAGTCGAGCAGCAGATCCTCGGCCCGGCGCACCACCGGTGTCGGGACGTTTTCGAACCGGAGCGTGCTCGCGAAACGGGCGAGCGTTGCGCTTGGATGCGGGTCGGCAGTGGCCATGTTGTGTTCGTCGCGCCTCGTCAGATCGCCTTGCCCGCGTGGAGTTTAGCGATCGAGGCATGGTCGTAGCCCAACTCGTGCAGGATCGCTTCGGTGTGCT
>JAAFGU010000029.1 GCA_010365205.1 Aromatoleum sp.
CGGCGCGGGTGCTGCGGTCGCGGCCGCCTCGCCCGGCGGTGCGACTTGGGCAGCGGTCGCGGACTGCGCGGACTCGTCGCGCGTCTTGCGTTCGAGGGCGAGCAGGCGCTCGGCATGCGAGTTGTGAATGCCGCCGAGCTCCTGGAGGCTGTGCCACATCTCGCGGCAGTGACGCGCCTCGCGCATCAGCTTGTCGTCGACGATGACTTTCTGCAACCTCTCGTCGCGTCCGACCATCAGGAGGCACGGGACGTTCTCCGGCGATTGCATGCCGTCCCGGGCAAGACATTCGCCTGCCGGGATCATGGTCGTCGCCCAGCCGGCGCGCGGCACGCTCGCCAGGTGCCGCGCGTATCGGCGATCGCAGGCAACGAAATCGACCGGCGTAAAGGCAAGATCCTGAGCGATCCTCTGGTGTGCCTCGTCCTCGTACGCAAAGCTTCGCACCGGCCAGTCCAGACCGACGTCCGGATTGGAGTGCAAATCGAAGCGCGAGGCCCAATCCGGGCCGGCCGATGGGTCATAGGTGAGGGCGGGGAATGCACGCGAGTCCATCGCTGCCGCCGCGCACAGATAGGGCGGCAGGTCACCGGTCGTTGCGGTTGCGCCCGAGAATACGCTGAACAGCGCGGGCCCGGGACAGGCGAGGCCTTTGCGCAACTGCTCGCGATACTGGAACAGGTTCGAGCTTGCCGATTGCAGCACATAGACGTCGCTGAGCCCGATCGCCATGTGTGCGAGCTGGCGGTTGCGCTGGCCGAATCCGAGATGACCGGCGCCGTGGGGCGATTCGTCCAGAAGATCGTCGGTCTGCACGAGAACCTTCAGCGGCAGGCGGGCCGACAGGATTTCGAGGAGCGTGGAAGTCTCGGCCGCGTCGAGCTGCCGTGTGTTCACGCAGACGAGGTAATCGGGGAACAGCGCCTGGTCCGCCGGGTCGAGGCCGTCGGCTCCGTAGTTATCGAAGAAGGCTGCGTGTCTCGCCTCGCGAAACTCGCCGGCGATTTCGAGTTCCGCCATCGCGATGGCCCGGGCGACCGCCGTCAGCTGGCCCACGCGCTCGCGGTATGCCGCCAGAGCGTCGGCGCAGCTTTGGTAGACGAACGAGTACGCCGATTCGCCGTTGCCCGGGCTGCCCGGATCGGAGTGAAACCGCTGCGATTCCAGAACCGACAACAGCGCACGAATTCGCGTCCGGCGGCTCTCCGGCAGGGCGGCCGCCGGCGCGGCCTTGGTAAGGAGGCGCGACATCGCGCCAAAATCGAACAAGTCGGCGTGCAAATCGCCCATCGACGCCTTGAGGCTTTCCGCGCTCCGTCCCGCGTCAGAGCGGTTGAAGTCGGCGCGGAGGATGTCGGAGAGCTTCTGGGTCAACCTCCCGACGGTGCCGCGGAACCGCGCCGCTTTCGCATCCTGGACGATCCGCCACGCATGCGCGAGGAGCCGGGCGGGCATTGCGCCGTCGCAATCGACCAGCGCCCCGTCGACCTTCAGTGCGCCTCGCGCCCGGGCGAGGCTGTCGCGCAGCCGTTCGTCGTCGCGCACGCCCAGGCGCTCCGCAGCCGTGTCCCAGAGCGTCGACAGCGAGCCTTCGGCGCCTTCGGCCAGCAACACCCGGAGTTGCCTCTCGAGCCGCAGCACGTGCCGCGTGATCCGCTCGGCATCGTCGTCGCCCGCGATGTCCTGCAGCAGCCGATCGACGACGCCGGAAAGGGCCTGCACGCGATCGCCGTCTGCGCCCCGGTCGGAGAGCACGAGCGGAAAATCATAGCGCAGCGCCGTCAGGTCGCGGTAGCGCGCGAGCAGTGCGGGCCGCAGCGCGATCGGATCGAAGGCCTCGAGGCCGGCGGCTGGCCTCCTGCCCGTCAGATGAAACGCGACCTGCGAGTGACGTTCGGCTTCCATCAGCATATTGGGATCTCAGGCGGTACGATGCGGGACGCCGTCGGACTCCTGCGGCCACACGGTGAACTTGTCGAATTCGGCTTCGAGCCCCGCCTTGGTGCGCGCGGTGGTTCGCAACTCGTCGGTCCCGCGCAGATCCTCGTAACAGGGAACGTCCGGGTTCCGGTACAGGATGCCTACCGGGATCGGATCGACGCTTGCCGCTACGCTGCGCGCCCGGTCGAGGTCCGCCGGATCGTGCCGCTCCTGGTTCTTGTAGACCTTGGCGAGGCTGGGAGAGATCGCGAGACCCTGCTCGTGGTGCAGCAACTTGACCTTGAGCGGATCGTGAAGCCACGGCTCGAGCAGCGTCGGCAGCCACTCCGGACAGCGCTGGACGATGCGCACGAACGAGAATCCCTTGTGGTGAAACGCCGCCTTGACGATGTCGTAGAGGACCTCCGGAATCCAGTCGACGGCCTGGGCGACGAACGAGACATTCGACACGCCGAGCGTGACTGTCAGCGGATTGAGCGCTTCGAGGCAGGTCCCGCGCGGGGTCGTGTTGCTCTTCAGGCCCTTCGGCGAGGTCGGCGACGCCTGCATCTTGGTCAGGCCGTAGATCTGGTTGTCGTGCAGAAACACCGTCATGTTCATGTTGTAGCGGATCGCATGAATCCAGTGCGCGGCGCCGATGCTGCAGCAGTCGCCGTCTCCGGTATTGACGAATATGTTGAGGTCCGGACGCGCCATCCGCACGCCTTCCGCTATCGGCAACGCGCGGCCGTGAATTCCGTGGAAACCGTAGGTCTTCATGTAGTGCGGGAACCGGCTCGAGCAGCCGATCCCCGAAACGAACACCGTCTTCTCGGGGCGCAACTGCTCGTCGCGGCACAGGCGCTGGACCGCGGCGAGAATCGCGTTGTCGCCGCAGCCGCTGCACCAGCGCGGCACGCCGCTCTGATAGTCCTCGAGCTCGTGGCGCTCCTCGTAGAGCTTGATCATGCATGCGGTGGCCGCAGTCGTCATTTCATCGCCTCAACGTTGCAACTTGTCACGAATCACCTGGCATAGGGTGCCGGGCTTGATCGGCTCGCCGCGCACCTGGCTCCAGCAGTCGACGTCGATGAGATAGCGCGCGCGCAGCAGCATCGCCAACGCCGAGTAGCGGCGATTCGTCTCGTCGATGATCTCGTCTTCGGGGTTATCGCTCCAGTTGCCTTCGATCGTCATGACCTTGCGGAACCGGCTCATCGCTTCCTTGATGCCGGGCGGCAGCGGCTGCAGAAACCGCAGGTGCATCGACGACACCTTCGCGCCTTCGGAACGTGCGCGCTCGACCGCTTCCTCGATCGTCCCCTTGGTGCTGCCCCAGCCGATAAGCAGCAAGTCGCCTTCGTCGTCCCCGAACAGCGGCGGGGGCTGCAGCGTCCTGGCGAGCGCGGCGAGCTTCAGGCTGCGCGCGCGCAGGCTCTCCTCGTTGCTGTCGGCATCGTAGGCGACGTGGCTCGATCGGTCGTGAGCGAGGCCGGTGACGGTGTGCATGCCGTTGGGTTGCCCCGGTATGAAGCGGCGCGCGAGACCGGTGGTCGCGTCCCAGTCGTACGGCTTGGCGCCAGGCGGCACGGGACTCTGGTCCAACGGCGGCGCGACCCAGGAGTCGCTGAACTGCGGCCGCGGAAACGGCGTCTGCGACGTCGCGAGGTCGGCGTCCGAGAGCACGACCACCACCATGTTGAACGTCTCGGCGATCCGGCGCGCGGTGATGATCGAATAGAAGCAGTCCTCGATCGTCGCCGCCGCGAGCACGACTTTCGGCGCGTCACCGTGGCTCCCGAACATCGCCGTCAGCAGGTCGCCCTGCTCGGCCTTCGTCGGCTGCCCCGTCGACGGCCCGCCGCGCTGGACGTTGACCACGACCAGCGGGATTTCCGCCATCACCGCGAGTCCGATCGCCTCCTGCTTGAGCGAATAGCCGGGGCCGGAGGTGATCGTGACCGCGCACTTGCCTGCGTAGGACGCACCGATCGCGAATGCGCAGGCGGCGATTTCGTCCTCGGCCTGATGCACGATGCCGCCGACCTTCTCGAACACGTCGGACAGATAGTGCGACGCCGATGTGGCCGGAGTGATCGGATACATCGCGCAGATTTCCATGCCGGAGGCGAGCACGCCGAGTGCGAGCGCCGTGTTGCCGTTGACGACGATCTGCGCCTCGGTCGACCGGACCGCCGGGATCGAGTACTTGAAATCGAGGTTGGCTTCCGCCCAGGCGTGACCGGCCTCCAGCAGCGCCACGTTCGTCTTGACCACGCCCGCGGCCTTCTTGCCGAAGGCGAGCGCGATCTGCTCGCGCGCGAGCTGCAGGTCCAGGCTGTAGAGGTTGCACAGCATGCCGAGCGCGAACATGTTCTTCCCGCGCCGCGCGTCGGGAACGATGGCGCGGCATTCGCGCTCCATCGCCACTTCGTAGACGTTGTAGCCCGAGGTGACGAGGCGTTCGTAGGTGTCGACGTACGAGTCGGCGATTTTCGGGTCGGCATCGTCGCGCCACATGCTTTCCAGAATGATGGTGCAGCCGGTCTTCAGTCCGCCGGCGCGGACCCGGCCAAGCAGAACCTGTTCGTTGAACGCCACCACCAGATCGGTTTCATCCCCGCCGTTGGTCACCTTGCCCGACCCCAGCCGGATGCAGTTGCCGCTCGCGCCGGCGACGCTGCGCGCGGGCGGGCGGATTTCGGCAGGGATGATCTCGACCGTCCACACGCCCATGCCCATGCGTGCCGCAATTGCCCCCAGCGCCTGGCCGCATTTCTGCGCGCCCTCGCCCGAATCGCTGATCACCTCGACGACATGCTGGGTCAGCACGGTCGCGGCCTTCCGTCCCGGCGCCCCTCGCGCCGGGCGCGCCTGTTTTGCAAGGATCCTTTCGACGGCGATTTCGGTCATGGCGTTGGCTCGTAGTCGGTAGAAGACGCTGGCGTCGTCGGCTCGGTCATGCCACGCGGACACGCACGAAATTGCTTTCCCTGCTGTCGATGCCGAAGCACCTGCCGGCGCCTCCGGCGCTGTCGCCGACGTAGGTCGCGGCGGCGTCGCGCAGGCCGAGATAGGCCTTCATGCTGCGTGCCGCCGTGCGACCCGCGCCCATCGCCTCGATCACCGTCGCGGCGCCGGTCACGATGTCTCCGCCGGCGAACACGCCGGCGACGGACGTGGCGAGATCTGCGTCGGTGTCGATGTAGCCGCGCTTGTCGAGCTTCAGTTTCGAGGTCTGCCCCATGATCGGATTCGCGTTCGTTCCGATCGCAAACACGACCAGATCGACATCGATCTCGTGCTCGCTGCCGGCAACGACGACGGGACGCCGCCGTCCCGAATCGTCGGGTTCGCCCAGCTCCATGCGAACGCAGCGCATGCCGCGCACGTTGCCCTTGCCGTCGCCCAATATTTCGACCGGATTGGTGAGCCAGTGGAATTCGACCCCTTCCTCCTCGGCATGGTGGACTTCTTCGCTACGCGCCGGACACTCGGCGCGACTGCGGCGATAGATGCAATAGACCTTTTCCGCACCGAGCCGGAGGCAGACCCGCATCGCGTCCATCGCCGTATTGCCGGCGCCCACGACGGCCACGCGTCGGCCGATCGAAAGCGGCGTGTCGTAATTTGGAAATTCCTTGGCGCGCATCAGGTTGCAGCGCGTCAGCAACTCATTGGCGGAGAGCACGCCGTTCAGCGAATCGCCGGGAATCCCGAGCATCGCCGGGTAGCCCGCCCCGGTGCCGATGAAGACCGCCTGGAATCCCATCTCGTCGACCATCTGCTCGATCGTGAACAGGCGCCCGACCAGCGTGTTGCATTCGAACTTGACGCCGAGCTTGGAGAGATTCCGGATCTCGGCGTCGACCACGTCGTTGGGGAGACGGAAATCGGGGATGCCGTATTTGAGCACGCCGCCCGCCTGGTGAAATGCCTCGTACACGGTGACGTCGCAGCCTGCCTTGGCCATATCGGCGGCGCAGGCCATCCCGGCCGGACCGGAGCCGACGATGCCGACGCGGAAGTCGTTGTGTTCGATGTAGGGCACGCTGGTCCAACCTTCGGCAATGGCACGATCGCCGACGAAACGCTCGAGCCGGCCGATCGCCACCGGCTCCAGCGTTTGGCCGACTATGCACACGCCTTCGCACTGGCTTTCCTGCGGGCACACGCGGCCGCACACCGCCGGCAGCAGGTTGGTCGCGGCAATGACGTCGTAGGCGCCGTGGAAGTCCTTCTGACCGATCTTTTCGATGAAGCCGGGGATGTCGATGCCGACCGGACAGCCGCGCACGCAGGGCTGATCCGGGCAGAGCAGGCAACGCTCGGATTCGACCAGCGCATCCTTCTGCCCGTAACCGCGCGACACCTCCGAAAAATTCTTCACGCGTTCGGCGGGCTCCTGCTCGCGCACCGGAGTCCGCTGCTGTGGAATGGTGCGAATGGTTCGTTTCTTCGCCACCTAGCCTCCCCTGACTTCGTCGTAGGGATCGGGCAGTTCGAGCAGTTCGGTCGACACGCCGCCCGCGGCCGGACCGGACGACTGCGAGGCGAGCGCCCCCAGGTTGGGCGTTGTCATCATCCGGCAACTTTCCGACCAGCGCTCGCGCGCGGCCTTCTCCTCGGTGGCGAAGCGACGCAGCCTCGAAATCAAGTCGTCGAAATCGACCAGGTGGCCATCGAAGTCCGGCCCGTCGACGCAGGCGAATTTCACCTCGCCGCCGACCTTGACGCGGCACCCGCCGCACATCCCCGTCCCGTCGACCATCACCGGGTTCAGGCTCACGATCGTCTTGATCTTGTGCGCGCGCGTCGCCTCGGCGCAGCCGCGCATCATCACCGTGGGGCCGATCGCCACGCACTCGTCGACATCCGGATGCTTCTCGATGGCGCGCCGGATGCCTTCGGTGACGAGGCCCTTGATTCCGCTCGAGCCGTCGTCGGTGCAGACGATGAGCTCGTCGCAACAATCGTTGAACTTGTCGGTCCAGAACATCAGATCCTTGCTGCGAAACCCGAGCACGCCGATCACATACGCGCCATTCTCCTTGAACGCGCGTGCCTGAGGAAAGATCGGCGCCACGCCCAGACCGCCGCCGACGCAGATCACCTTCTTCGCGCCACTGACCGGGCTGGGGATTCCCATCGGGCCGACGACGGCGTGCAACGCGGCGCCGACCTTGCAGCGCTGCTGCATTTCCTTCGTCGTCTTGCCGACCGCCTGGATGACGAGCGTAATGGTTCCCTTGTCGCGGTCGAAGTCGGCGATGGTGAGTGGGATGCGTTCGCCGTGCTCGTGCGCCATGACGATCACGAACTGGCCGGCGCGGGCGGCCCGGGCCATCATCGGATGCCGGATTTCGAGCAGATACGTCACGTCCGAGAAGTCCTCTCGCGCAACGATTTCGAATGTGGACATCGCCACCTGCACCTCCAATTACCTTGGCCGCTCCGAGCGTTGTGGCGCCGCCAGGGTGTCTTCACCGCGCGACCCCCAACCACGGTCACGGCACGATCATCCTACGACAGGGCCCAGGCGGCCGCCAGCGTCCACGCCACCAATTCGTTGATCTGCATCACGAATTGAAGAAATGAAACCCCGCGCAATTTCGATTGCCCTTGTGCAGCGTCGCCACGGCGTGCAAATCACTCGGGCTATTGACTTCCATCAAACTCGTCCGCCGCGCCTTGCGTACACTGGCGATGTCGTAATTTCACATCCGAATGAGGAGACGTGCGATGAAAAATATCCGCGCAATCGCGTTGCTGGCGGCGGGCGGCTTGCTGCTGGGTGCGACAACGGCCGTATACGCGCAGGAAGTCAAGGACGTACAGAAGCAGATCGATGAACTGAGGTCTGCGCTGCCGAAGTTTGCGATCCCGATGCGCGAAGTCGGCGACCGCTTCCAGAACATCTACTTCGCCGCAAAGGGCGGCAACTGGGCGCTGGCCGCTTATATGGCGAAGTACATGAACGGCTCGATGACTCCGGCGAGTGTGACCAAACCGGCCGAGTACAAGGTGTGGAAGAGTTTCTACGACGAGACGTTTGCCCCGGTCAACAAGACGATCCAGGCCAAGGACTGGAAGGCGTTCGACACGGCGTACAACGCCGTCATCAATAACTGCAATGCCTGCCACGAGGGGATGGGGTACGGCTTCATCAAGGTGGTAAAACTGAAGGCTCCCGCCGACTCGGGAATCAACTATGCGATCAAGTCCGAGCCGGGCGACGTGCCGAAATAGCGGCGCAGCAGGACATGGCGCCGGAGCGCGAGTTCCGGCGCACAGCATGAAAAAGCCGGCCCGCGCCGGCTTTTTCTTTCGAGCAGTGGCTCGATCGTCTACAGCGACAGCACCCACTTGACCAGAGATTTCACGTCGTCGCCGCCGGCCTTGACCGCGGGATGGTCCTTGCCGCCGGAAACCTTGGCCACCAGCGTCGCCTCGGCCCCTGCCTTGCCCTTGTACTTGGCGGCGACGTCCTTGAACGCCGGGCCGAGTTTCTTGGTGTCCACGGCGTGGCAATTCAGACAGCCACTGCTCTTGGCGAGCGTTTCCTGCGCGCTCGACGCGCCTGCCGCGGCCAATGCGATCGATGCCACTACCGCCATCGCGATCAGTTTCATGCAACCTCCTTGCGTCTTGAAAAGTTTCGTATCATAACGTGGACTGCAAATCCCTGCCGTGCGTTCCCGCCTCCACGAGTTTATTCTAGCGTATGCGCGCCGCATCCGCCCCCCGCCGGGGGTGCCCGGGCGAAACCTCCGTCTCGACGGTTATCCGCCTTATCCGTCCTGTTTCCGGCGCCTTTGAGAAAATCGAGCCTGCCGCGTTGGAAATCCGCAGATCCGCCCTGATCGGCCGCTCCGCGGCAAGCACCTTCGACCTGATCGAAGCGGCGGAGCATTACCCGGCGTTCCTTCCCTGGTGCGCCAGCGCCGTCATCCTCGCGCGCGATGCCAGCGTCGTGATGGCACGAATCACGATCAACTATCATGGGCTCCACTTCGACCTGACCACGCGAAATCCGAAGCGCCGCCCGAACTGGATGGCGATCCATCTGGAACGGGGACCGTTCCGCCGCTTCGAGGGCGAGTGGCAGGTGGTCGAACTGGCGGCGGAGGCTTGCAGCATCGAGTTCACGCTTCGCTACGAGTTCGACAACGCGCTCGTCGGCAGGCTCGCCGGCGGCGTGTTCGACGGTATTGCCAACACCCTGGTCGACGCCTTTGCGCGCCGCGCCGAGCAGGTGCCGGTTCGGCAGGAAAAACGCGACGACCGGCATGCGTTTTCAACTCCGGGAAAAACATCATGACCGATCAAACCCTCGTGAAAGCATTGCAGCATTCGCGTCTCGGCACCGAACTCTCGGAGGAGCAGTCGTGCACGCTCGCGGACAACCTCGCGTTTCGCGACCTCCAGCCCGACGAGATCCTCGTCAGGGAAGGAACTTCCGACAACCATCTCTACGTCATCGTCAGTGGTGCCCTCGGCGTTGTCCGGAATGCCGGGACGCCCGAGCGCGTCACCCTGCTTACGCTGACCGGCGGCGACCTGGTCGGGGAGCTCAGCTTTATCGACGAGACTCCGCACTACGCATCGCTGGTCGCGATCGGTCCGACGCGCGTCTTCGGACTCGAGCGCGAGAAGCTGGAGTCGCTCCTGCTCGCGCATCCGGAGATCGTCTACCGGGTGATGCGCTCGATCGTTCGCACCGTCCACGAGATTCAGCGGCGAATATCCATGCAATCGACGGAGCTCACGAACTACATCTACAAGCAGCACGGGAAGTACTAGCTTGCTTCCGGCGGCGAACCCCGTGCCGCGGCGCCGGGCAGTCAGACGTACCGCCGTGGCGCCGATGCCGCCGTCACCGGCTCGCCGTGTCGAACTTCCAGGTCGCCGGAAGATGGACGATCCCACCGGCCGGACCAGCCCCTTTCGGTCCGACCGGCCCCGGAAGCTGCGTCGAACGGCCGCAGCATTGACTTGTGTCAATGCGCCGCGGGCGCCTCCGGCGGAGAGTGCATGACCGCGTACCCAGTATCCAACCAAGTGGGGCCAAATGCCGTATCCGGATGGGGAAGCTTGCGTGTTGGAACACTTTGGAGATTGTTCGAGGGAAGCCCGATGAAGCGCAGCACGCAGACCATTTTCATAACGTTAGCCACGCTCGTTGCTGTCGCGAGCGGTGCGGGCTACTCCCCAAGCGCGGCGGCGCAACCCGCCAGGGTCCAGCAGGCCGGCGCCGACGACCTCCGCGCCGTCTATGCCAACGCCGCCGAGGTTGCGGAAGGCAAGCGTGTCGCAGAAACCTCCTGCGCCAATTGTCATGGCACGAATGGAATCAGCACGACAACGGAGGTACCTAATCTCGCCGGCCAGCGCGCGGCGTACCTTCATTTCGAATTGCGCGCCTACAAATCGGGCTCGCGCGGCGATACCGCCATGAACGCCGCCATCAATTTCCTGAGCGACGACGCGCTGCTCAAAGCGGCTGCCTACTACGCCAGCCTCGATCCCGCGCAACCCGCCAGCGCGGCGATCGGAGCGAAGGCCTCATCCGCCAGCACGGACCCGGTCCAGGCCGGCAAGGCGATGGCCGCCGGCTGCGTGGCGTGCCACGGCGAGGGCGGTGTGAGCAAGACGCCCGGCACGCCCAGTCTCGTCGGGCTGGATCCGAAATACCTCGTGACAGCGATGAAGGCCTACAAAGGCGGGCAGCGCAAGAACGACGTCATGAAGTCGATGCTCGCGAAAGCCACCGATGCTGATCTCAGCAACATCGCGCTTCACTATGCGCTGCAAAAGCCCGCCCGCGCGCAAACGACGGTGCCAGGTGACCAGGAGGCGGGTAAATCCGCTTCTGCCGTCTGCGCCGGATGCCACGGCGATCAAGGCGTCAGCGGGACTCCCGTGACGCCGAGCCTCGCCGGTCAGAACGCACAATACCTCGCCGCCGCGCTTCGGGCCTACAAGGATGGATCCCGCAGCGACGAATCGATGAAAGCCTTTGCCGCGTCACTCGATGACGGTGCCATCAAAAACCTGTCGGCCTACTATGCGGCACAGCAACCGCAGCCGCCGAAGGTGAGCAAGCCCGTCAGCATCGCCGAATGGGCGCAGAAGTGCGACCGCTGTCACGGCATCAACGGCAACAGCACCGATCCCCGCCTGCCGGCGCTGGCAGCGCAGCGCGCCGACTATCTGGAAAAGGTCTTGCATGCCTATCGGACGGGTGCGCGCAAGAGCCCGCAAATGGCTGCCATGTCCGACGTGCTGACCGAAACGGACATCATGAACCTTGCGGCGCACTACGCGCGCCAAAAGGCGCGTGCCGTTGTCTATGTCACGCTGCCGGCAAAGTAAGTGGTGTGGGGTCGTTGTAGTTCATGCGAATGGCGGAAGCTGGCCATTGGGCAGAGCAGGTTATCATTGGCGGTAGCGCGACACCGCCGGTCTGGCGCGGTCCAGCCAAGCAAGTGACGTGTTGTAGCGGCCGATGCGATAAGAATTCGAGGCGGCTATAACTGCGCAGATCGTCGTGTTTCGACTGGTTACTTTTTTCAAAGGAGTGGTATAAATGAAACGCATATTTTTGACATTGGGGGTTTTTGCACTGTTTGGCATGGTCGGCGCCGCGCAAGCGGCGGGAGACGCGCAAGCAGGCAAGACCAAGGTCACCGCCTGCGCGGGCTGCCACGGTGCAAGCGGCGAAGGCAAGGCGCCGAATCCCGCATTGGCAGGTAAAAGCGAAGACGAATTGGTGCAAGCGATGAAGGACTACAAATCGGGCAAGCGCCAGAATGCGATCATGAAGACATTTGCCGGCCAGTTGAGCGATCAGGACGTGGCAAATGTGGCCGCGTACTACGCGACGCTCAAAACAAAGTAACGCCGGCTCGCGCGTTCGGTGGCAACCCTGACCGGCGTCGGGCGCGCGAGACATTGCTTGAACCGCACCTCGATGTGTCGACTTGTCCGACCATAGGAATCGACCATGAACGACGTCCCGCTGCACCGGCTCTATCGCCACTATTCGGAGTTGCCCTACAGCCAGCGCGTTTTGTATACGTCGACGCTGATCATCCTCGGCATCGGTTATCTGTTCGCGATGCTCAACCTGTTTCATACCTACGCAGGGCGGGCCGGGGGCAACCCGATGATGCTGTCCTACCAGGACATCGTGGTTGCCTATACCGGCAGCGGACAGGGCTCTCGCCTCGAATCGGCATTGCGCGGTCCGATGTCGAACATGCTGCCGCCCGACGAGGTCGGTGTGGTGATCGCCTGGGTTCAGGGAGGCGCGGATCGCGCGAAGTACGATCGGGAAATCAAGCCGGTGCTGGACAAGCGCTGCATGACCTGCCACGACGGCAGTAACCCGCACCTTCCGAACTTCAACGGGTTCGACAACCTGAAGAAAGTGACCGAGCGGGATACCGGCACCGACGTCTTCACGCTGGTTCGCGTGTCGCACATTCACCTGTTCGGCCTCACCTTCCTGTTCTTCGTCATGGGCCTCATGTACAGCCATGCTTATGTGCGCCCGGTGTGGTTCAAATGTACCGTCGTCGCATTGCCCTTTGTCGCCATCGTGCTGGACATCGGCTCCTGGTATTTCACCAAGCTCTATCACCCATTCGCCTGGGTCGTAATTTTTGGCGGGGCGATGATGGGTTTGTGCTTCGCTTTCATGTGGGTAGTGACCATGTATCAGCTATGGTTCTCCCGGACTCCTCCGCCAGTCTCCCAGAGAGAGATCGGCGACATTCCCAACGTCGACTGACGACGCAAATGAGTGCATGCCGACCGACGCCGAGGAATGAGGCTTCGCGCCCCTGGTGCAAGTATCAACGCCCGCCGCGGCGGGCACAGTGGAGCATGATCATGAGTCCCGAAACATATCGACCCGAATTTCCGTCATTTGAGACGGCATTGGCGAGGGCCTTCATTGCGACCGCGCTTGTCCTGACATTGGGTTTCACGTCGGAGAACGCCGGTGCTCAGCGCGTCGATCGCACCGGCAAGGAGGTCGTCGACACGTTGTGCATCGCCTGCCACGGCACCGGCGCCAACGGGGCGCCCAGGATCGGCGACGAAAAGGCGTGGGCTGCGCGGGCATCGCAAGGTCTCACCGGTCTTACGAAAAATGCGCTGACGGGCATCCGGAAGATGCCGCCGCACGGCGGCAATCCCAATCTCAGCGATACGGAAATCGAGCGCGCCATTACCTACATGGTCAATCAGTCGGGCGGGAATTGGACCGAGCCCATCAGCCGGACGAGCAAGACGGCCGACCGCACGGGAGCAGAGATCGTCCGTACGCAATGTTCGAAGTGCCATCAGACCGGCGTCGGCGGCGCACCCAAGATCGGCGATCGCGCCGCGTGGATTCCGCGCGTCAAGCAAGGCCTCGATGGCGTAATCCGGTCGGCGATCACGGGGCACGGCGCCATGCCGCCACGCGGCGGCATGGCGAATCTTACCGATTCCGAAATTCGGAGCGCGGTGATCTACATGTTCAACTACGGGACCGCCCTGCCCAAATAGCAGGATGGAATGCAAAGCTGAGCGGGAGCGTCGCGAAGTTAAACGCACCCGATTCCAGCTGCGAATCGACGCGGCCTGGCCTCGGGCGCCCAGGGGCACCGCCAGACGCCGATTCCGCTTCGGTGGGTAGTTGACCCAGCGCCATCAGCGGGACGACCGTGCGGCTGCCGATGCCCTGTGCGCCGAGGATCAGAAGCGCCACGCGGATGCACGGCAAGCATCCTTGGCATGATCAGGATCAAGGCGTCTCCACCGGGGGCGGGCCACGATGGAGTCTTGGCGCGCGGCGGGCCTGCAGCCGCTGGCTCCGGGCGCGCGTTCGAGGGCAACATCGGTCGATGGCGCGTCTCGCGCGCCGACCGGTTGCGATACGGCCCAGCATGCCGAACGCCGAACATGCACCTGTTGATGCCGCCGTCGAGGCGGCGATCACCCGCGTCTTAAGCGCGGAACGCGACGCGCGCGAAGCCGTCGCGCAGGCGACGCGCGACGCCGCT
>JAAFGU010000448.1 GCA_010365205.1 Aromatoleum sp.
CGGCGGTCCGCGCACCGGCTGGTTCGTGCCGAAGAAGGTCACGCGCGATCACCTGATGGCGATGACGCGCGAACTCGCCACGCTGCTGCGCGCCGGCCTGCCGCTCGACCGCGCACTCGAAATCCTGATCAGCCTCGCCGCGACGCGGCCGGTGGAGTCGCTGCTGCAGCGGATCCGCGACGACGTCCGCGGCGGCAAGTCGCTGTCGCAGGCGCTCGACGCGCGGCGCGACGTGTTCGACCGTTTCTACCTCAACATCGTGCGCGCCGGCGAGGCCGGCGGGGCGCTGGGTGTCGTGCTCACCCGTCTCGCCGACACGATGGAGCGCAACAAGGACCTGCGCGAGACGGTGAAGGCCGCGTTGATCTACCCGACGATCCTGATCGGCGTCGCCGTGGCGTCGGTGATGGTGCTGCTGGTCTACGTCGTGCCGCAGTTCGAGCAGACGTTTGCGCAGGCCGGCAAGGCGCTGCCGCTGCCCACGCAGATGGTCGTGCTGTTCGGCACCGCGCTGCGCCGCTATTGGTGGGCGATCGCGGGGGGAATCGTGCTGATCGTCGCCTTCACGCGGCAGCGCATGCGCCAGCCCCACGTGCGCGCGCGCTGGGACGCGCGGGTGTTGCGGATGCCGCTCGTCGGCGACCTGGTGACGAAAGTCGAGGTCGCGCGCTTCGCGCGCACGCTGTCCACACTCCTCACCAACGGCGTGACGCTGCTGGCCGGTCTCGCGATCGTCAAGGAGACGCTCGGCAACCGCGTGCTCGCCGGCTCGCTCGACGGCGTCATCGCGCGGCTGCGCGAGGGCAAGGGCTTCGGCCGCCCGCTGGCGGAAACGAATCTGTATCCGCGGCTGGCGACGCAGATGATCCTGGTCGGCGAGGAATCGGGCCGCCTGGAGGAAATGCTGACTCGCGTCGCCGAGGTCTACGACCGCGAGGTGCAGGTGGCGATCAAGCGTTTTCTCGCGGTGCTCGAGCCGGCGCTGATCTTGGGGCTCGCCGTGCTGATCGGCGGAATCGTGTTCTCGATCCTGCTCGGCGTCATGGGCATGAGCGAACTTGTTCAGTAAAGCCTGTCTAACCTTACCCATCCTCGGCTCCCGGGCGCGGGGGCGCACGTATGGCCGCATCTCGGTTTGCATCCACGAAAGCAGGGGAAACGCCATGAAGCAACGCAGAACGCGGCACGCCAGTCGAGGCATGACCCTGATCGAAATCCTCGTCGTGCTGGTGCTGATCGGCGTCGTGCTCGGCGTCGTCGGCGGCAACTTCATCGGCCGCGGCGAGAAGGCGAAAGGCGACGCCGCGAAAATCGAGATCGGCCAGATCGGCCAGGCGCTCGACCTCTACAAGCTCGAGGTGGGCCGCTATCCGACGACATCCGAAGGCCTGCAGGCGCTGATCGCCGCGCCCGCCGGAGCAACGAACTGGAACGGCCCGTACTGGAAGCGTTCGACGGTGCCGAAGGACCCGTGGGGCAACGAGTACCGCTACACGGCGCCCGGCCAGAGCGGGCCCTACGACATCCTCTCGTACGGCGCCGACGGCAAGGAAGGCGGCGAAGGCCCGAACAAGGACATCACGAATTCGCAATGACCATGCCGCTATCCGCCGCGCGCTGTGCCCGCGGCGTCACCCTTATCGAACTCCTGGTCGTCCTGTCGATCATGGCGATCATCTCGGCGCTGGTGATACCGATGTTCGGCAGCGGCGTCTCGACGACGGACATGAAGAGCGCGACGCGTTCGCTCGCCGCCGGCTTGAGGCTGGCGCGCAGCGAAGCGCTGGCGACGCGCGCGGAGACGGCGGTGGTGATGGACCTCGAGCGCCGCACCTTCCGCGTCGCGCGCGACCCGCGCGAAATCGCGCTGCCGAAACAGATCGAGCTGAAGGTCTTCACCGCGCAGAGCGACATCGCCTCGGAGCGCACCGGCGCGATCCGCTTCTTTCCCGACGGCGGCTCCAACGGCGGGCGCGTCACGCTGGCGTCCGGCGAGCGCAAATTCGAAGTCGACGTCGACTGGCTGACCGGCCGCGTCGCGATCCTGGATTGAGGCTCCCGATGATCCGGCATCCGCGCGTCGTCCAACACGGGTTTTCGCTGCTCGAGGTGCTGGTCGCGTTCGTCATCCTGTCGCTGGTCGTCACCGCGCTTTTCCGCGTGTTCGGCGGCTCGCTCGCCAACGTCAGCGCGGCCGAGGACTACAGTCGCGCCGTCATCGTCGCCG
>JAAFGU010000449.1 GCA_010365205.1 Aromatoleum sp.
ACGCCCGCACCGCCGGCCCCCGATCCGACGCCGGAGATGCTGGCGGACATGGGTCCTCCCGAGCCGCCGCCGGTCATCACCGAAGCGCCGCCGCCCGCACGGATGTCCGTGCCCGGCGTGTTCAACGAGTTCGCCGCGGCCGAACTCGAGCCGCTGCCGCCGCCGGCCGAAGATCTGTGGGTGCGGATTCGCAAGGGCTACGCGATTGCGGACCTCGACGACCGGTACGTCGCCAAGTGGGAGCAGTGGTACGCGTCGCGTCCCGACTATGTCGCGCGGATGGTCGATCGCAGCAGGCGCTACCTCTACCACATCGTCGTCGAGGTCGAAAAGCGCGGCATCCCGCTCGAGGTTGCGCTGCTGCCGATGGTCGAAAGCGCGTTCAATCCGACGGCGCTGTCGACAAGCCGCGCCTCCGGCATCTGGCAGTTCATTCCGTCGACCGGCACCGACTACGGACTGAAGCAGAACTTCTGGTTCGACTCGCGGCGCGACGTCATCGCCGCGACCGACGGAGCCCTCAATTACCTGCAGAAGCTGTACACGGATTTTGGCGACTGGCAGCTCGCGCTCGCCGCGTACAACTGGGGTGAGGGCAATGTCGCTCGCGCGATCGCGAAGAACCGGAAGGCCGGGCTTCCGTCAGGCTATGCCAGTCTCAAGATGCCCGACGAGACGCGCAACTACCTGCCCAAGCTCCAGGCGATCAAGAACATCGTCGGCGACCCGGAGAAGTACGAACTGGAGCTTGCCGACATCCCCGACGCACCGTATTTCGCGGTGATCAAGACGACGCGCAGGATGGACGTGAAGCGGGCCGCCGAACTTGCCGAAATGCCGATCGACGAATTCCAGTACCTGAATCCGCACCACAATCGTCCGGTGATCGCCGGCGCCGACGAATATACGATCCTGCTGCCGATCGACAAGGCCGAACTGTTCGCGGCCAAGCTCGATCTGATCGACCAGCCGCTCGTGTCGTGGCAGGCCTATCGGTTGCGCGTTGGCGAGACGCTGCCGCAAGTCGCCGCCAAGTTCGGCATGCCGGTGGGGACGCTGCGGGCGGTCAACGGCATCGGCGCCCGGACGAAGGTGAACGCGGGGCATGCGCTGCTCGTTCCGTCGCAACGGGTGTCGGTCGAATCGGAGGAAACGCTGGCGAACGCGGTATTCACCACGGTGCCGCAGGGTCGGACGTTCTATTACAGCGTGAAGCGCGGCGATACGATGGCCGGCATCGCCACGCGGTACGCGGTCAGCGCGCAGGACCTTCGCGGATGGAACGGCCTCGCGCAGAACGTGCTCCGTCCGGGTCAGCAGCTGCGCATCACGAGCGATCTCGCGCCCCACGCCGGCAGGGCCAAGCGTCCGACCGGCAATCGGATCCTGTCGACGAAGGCGAAGCCCATCGCGCTTCATGCGAAATCGACAAAGCCCGCTGCCGTCAAGCCCGTCGTCAATTCGAGGACCGCAAAGGCCGCACAGCCCGCCGGCGGGTAGGGCGGCGAGAGCCTAGGAGCAGGGGCCCCAGCCGCGCAGCGGATGGGGATGCGACCGGGCGAGCCGACGCTTGCGGCCGACGCGCGACGCTGCGGCATCCACCTAAGGTGCAAGGAGGCCGCGCGCGACCGTCGGACGACTTTCTGACGTAGCAGACTAGGCCACCGTCGCGGCAAGCGCCTGAATTGCGACGTCGAGCCCCGCCTGGTCGTGCAGCAGATCGGCGAGCACCGCACCGAGTTCACCGCCGGACCGCGTATCGCGCCAGTATCCGTCCCGCGGCTTGTAGTGGAATCCGCCCGCGCGCGCGGCGACCCATATTTCGCGGTTCGGCAGGTGTCGGTTCACGATCAGCTTGCTGCCGTCTTCGCATTCGATTTCGAGAATGCCGTCGTTCAGGCTCCAGTCGACATCGATGTCGGAGTCGGCGAGCGCCGCATCCAGCGCACTGCCGATCGCGGCGAGCGTGCGGTCCGCGGCGGCGGTGAATTCGCTGTCGGAGGACATGGCGGTGGGAGGGTGGGCGCAGCGCGCCGCATGTTAGGATTCGACCCGATGTTACGTGATTTTGCCGCGCTCTTCCGCGCTTCGCGGGCCGCCGCGCTCCTCGTCGCGCTTGTCGCCCTAACGCTCGCCGGGTGCGGGATCAAGGGGCCGCTCAAGCCCCCGCCCGACAAGATCGCCCCGACCGCTCCGGCGGCGAACAGCCCCGCGATCGGCTCGC
>JAAFGU010000450.1 GCA_010365205.1 Aromatoleum sp.
GCTCGCGCCCGAGCATCCGTACCCCGCCGCGCCGGACGATTGCGAGGCCGCGTACCGATGGCTGCTGCGGGAAGGAGTGGATCCGAAAAACATCGTGATCGCCGGCGACTCCGCCGGCGGCAACCTCGCGCTGGTGACGCTGCAGCGGGCGCGCGCAGCCGGCGCGCCTTTACCCGCCTGCGTGGTGCTGCTGTCGCCGGCGCTGGATTGCACGCTGTCCAGCCCCAGCATGGCGGCCTACGACGGCCACGATCCGATGTTGCAGCTCGCCAACCTGCTGGTGCTGCGCCGGTTTTACGTCCCATCGCCGCACGACTACACCAATCCCGAGGTGTCCCCGCTGTTCGCCGATTTTCGCGGCTTCCCGCCGATGTTCCTGCAGGCGGGCACCGACGAACTGATGCGCGACGAGGCCACCCGCGCCGCGGACAAGGCGCACGAGGCCGGCGTCGACGTCGAACTCGAATTGTGGCCGGGCGTTGCGCACGTTTTTCAGATCGCCGCGTTCCTGCCGGAATCGGCGCTGGCGATCGACAGCATCGCGCGCTTCGTGCGGATGCGCGCGGGATGGATCGACGCGCCCACCGCAGTGTCCATCTGAGCGTTCACCGGCGCGATGACCCACAGGGCCGCGCTGCTTGCTACGCGGATTGCCACGCTCGCGCTGGTAGTGCTGGTGTCCGCCTGCGGGTCGCCGCGCGAATCGGCCGTCGCGCCCGGGAGCGCCGTGCTGGTCATCGGCGACAGCATCACCGCGGGATACGGCATCGATCCGGCGTATGCGTGGCCGGCGCGGCTCGCCACGCGAACGGGCTGGAACGTGACGGGGGCGGGGGTGAACGGCGACCGCTCGGCCGGCGGCCGCGACCGGTTGCCTGCACTGCTCGACGCGCATGCGCCGGCGCTGGTCATCATCGAGCTCGGCGGCAACGACTTGCTGGCGCGCGTGCCACCGGCCGATATCGTCGCCAATCTCGACGCGATGATCGACACCGCGCGCTCGCACGGGGCGCGCGTGGCACTGATGGCGGCACCGCAGCCGTCTGCGGTCGGCATCGTCACCGGCCTGTCGGCAGCAGGCTTCTACCGCGAACTCGCGCAACGCCGAAAAATCATCCTGATCGAGAAGGCGCTGCCGGCGGTCTTGTCGAATGCATCCCTCAAGATCGACGCGCTGCATCCGAACGTCGACGGCCATCGCGCGCTCGCCGAACGCGCGGCGGCCGAACTTGCCGAGGCGGGGGTGATCGGCGGGCGTTGACGGCGTTCGGGGCGCGGGACGGCAAGATGCGCGCGAGCCCAGAAAACCGGGACGTACCACGTTTTCATCGCGGCCTCGCCCGACACATAGGGCCAATCCGGAAAACGTGGTACGTCCCGGTTTTCTTCGAGTTGCTTCCAAAAAAAGCCGACGCGCTCGAATGATTGCGCTGGCCGCAACGCGTGAATCAATTCAATACATCACGGCACCGCGCACCAGACAACCGCATCCGGACCAACCCCCTCAGGAATCCATCCCGCAGCAATCATTTGTTGCTTGATGTCGATAGACGTCGTGTACCGATGATTTACGTCGGGACGGTTGTTGTAGAGCCGATAGACAGGTGTCAGATTGATCGGGCAAGCGCCATTCGTTAAGTCCGGCAGGTAGCTGCGAAAGACGTTGGCAGATTCGAGCAGCCACGCGTCCGGATACTTGGCGATGACCGCAGCGCATTCATCAGCCGATGCACTGTAGAAGTGTGAATTCAGACCTTTCGCCGGATTGCCATAGAAGCGGCATACGGAGGAAGCGGTGGATTCGGCGTCCCCGCTCGTGACTACACCGATCTGCTGCCCTGTCCGTACCCAGCCCGGAAAGCCACCAGTGTCGAGCTTGCTGATTTCGGCGGGGTTCGACGTCAGGAAATAGTGATCGAGGGTTCCGTAGTAATACTCGATTGCCGAGTTATGGCTGACTGGATTCAGCACCACGAAATCCCAAGCGCCGGCGACGAAAGGCGCTGAGTACGGTGTAAAACCACCTGCATCCGCGTAGTAGCGAACTTGCGCCACGTATCGTACGGCATATCGGCCCTCCGCAAGGACACCTAGCGATTGGTCGATTTTGTATTCGAGCATGATATCGGGAGGTATAACCGAATCTGGTGTACGAGGATGAGTTGAAGAAGGCGGCGTGACCTGCTGGAATGCGATTGTCGAAGTCGTTTTCAGCAACCCACA
>JAAFGU010000451.1 GCA_010365205.1 Aromatoleum sp.
CCCCTCCTCCGCGAGCGCTTCCGGCTGCACGAGGTAGGTCGACAGCGCGAGCACGCCGGCGAGCCGCTCGGGATGCCGCAGCGCCGAGTACAGCGCGATCGCCCCACCCTGCGAGAATCCGGCGACGACGATCCGCCGCGCGGCGATTCCGCGCGCCTTCTCGCGGGCGATCAGCGCCTCGATCTGCCCCTGCGACTGCCGCACGCCCGCCATGTCGGCGCGGCTGGCGAGGTCGGCGGCATAAATGTCGTACCACGCGCGCATCGCGACGCCGTTGTTGAGCGTCACCGGCCGCACCGGTGCGTGCGGGAACACGAAGCGGATGCGCAGCGTGTCCGGCAGCGTCATTTCCTCGACGATGGGCACGAAGTCATTTCCGTCGGCGCCGAGGCCGTGCAGCCAGATGACGGACGCGTCCGGATGGGCGCCGGTTTCGAGTTCGATCGACGGCAGAAGTTGGGAAGGCATTGGCAGTTCCAGGCGGCGACGCGGGCAAGTGCGCGCATTCTACGCGGATGCGCCGCCATTCGCGGCTCCGCTCGCGCCGATCGCGCCGCGGCTTTCGGAGGCGATCAACCGCCCGTCACGTCGCATCCGCAAGCGCGCTATCGGCGCGAGCGCGCGCACCGGCGGCCCTGCGATTTCAGTCACGCTTGCCGCGATCCGACCGCTGCGATCGCGGCCCCGGCCGCGGCCGCCGGTCAAACGCGGTCGACCGCGTCGATCCCGAGGTACGCCCGGCGAATTTCGGGACGGGCCGCGAGTTCCGCCGCCGGTCCTTCGGCCGCGATCCGCCCCTCCTCGAGCACGTAGGCACGGCTGGCGATTGCGAGCGCCAGCGCGACGTTCTGCTCGACCAGCAGCACCGCGACGCCTTCGGCGTTGACCTCGCGTATCGTCTGGAACAGTTCGATGACGATCATCGGCGCCAGCCCCAGCGACGGCTCGTCGAGCAGCAGGAGCGTTGGCCGGGCCATCAGCGCGCGACCGATCGCCACCATCTGCTGCTGCCCCCCGGACAGCGATCCCGCCGGCCGGTCGAGCTTTTCCACCAGCGCCGGAAACAGCGCGCAGACCCGGTCGAGCGACGCGCGTCGATGCGCCTTGGCGGAAGTGCGGTAGCTGCCCAGCGCCAGGTTTTCGCGCACTGTCATGCCGGTGAACAGCCGCCGTCCCTCCGGCACGATGGCGATGCCTTCGGCGCAGAAGAGATGCGCCGGCAGTCGCGCGAGATCGCAGCTGCCGTGCCGCAACGTTCCCGACGCGATCCGGTTCAAGCCGGCGATGACGTTGATCAGCGTCGTCTTGCCGGCGCCATTCGGGCCGACCACACAGACGAGCTCACCCGCGTCGACGCGCATCGACACATCCCACAGCGCCGTCGCGGCGCCATACCTCACCTCGATCGAGCGCACCTCAAGCAAGCGGCTTCCCCAGAAACGCCGTCACCACGCCCGGCCGGCTCATGACCTCGGCCGGCCCCCCTTCGGCGATGACCCGGCCGTAGTTCAGCACGACGACGCGATCGGCGAGCGCCATCACCGCCCGCATCACGTGCTCGACGAATACGATGGTCGCGCCGTCGTCCCGGATGGCCCGGATAAGGCCAACGGCTTCGCTGATTTCGCCCGGCGTCAGCCCCGACAGGACTTCGTCCAGCAGCACGAGGCGCGGACGCGAGGCCAGCGCCCGCGCCAGCTCGAGAAACTTGCGCTGATGCAGATTGAGTTCGTCGGGCAGCGCGGCGGCCTTGCGCGCCAGTCCGGTGAAGTCGAGCCAGCGAAACGCCTCGCGCTCGGCGGCTGCGCGCCCCTGCGCGGACGCGCCGAACATCGCGGGCAGGGCAACGTTCTCCAGCACCGAGAGGTGACCGAAGGGCCGCGGAATCTGATAGGTCCGCGCGATGCCGGACCGGGCGATACGGTGCGCCGGCAGACCGGCAAGTTCGCGCCCCTCGAATCTCAACTCTCCGGCATCAGGCCGGTAGTGGCCGCTGACAAGATTGATGAACGTCGACTTGCCCGAACCGTTGGGGCCGAGCAGCGCCAGGATCTCGCCGCGACGAATTTCGATGTCCACGCCGCCCAGCGCCTGGACGCCGCGAAACGCCTTGCGCAGGCCGCGCGCCACCAGCAGCGGTTCGCCGTCGCCGCTTCGATGCGCCGGTGCCGGCGTTGCCACCGGTGCTGCCTCGACCACGATTGGCGCGCTCGCCGCATCC
>JAAFGU010000452.1 GCA_010365205.1 Aromatoleum sp.
CGCGGCCGCCGCGCCCGCGGTGACGAAGGCCGCCGAGCCGCGCGTCGAGAAGCGTCTGATCAAGACGACCGCGACGATGTCCTCCGATGCATTCTTCGATTTCGACAAGTCCCAGCTGCGTCCCGATGCGAAGACGGCGCTCGACGGCGCCATCGTGCGCCTCAAGTCGGCAGGCTTCGAGGGCAACCTGCGGATTACCGGCCACACCTGCAATATCGGATCGGCCGCGTACAACCAGAAGCTCTCGGAGAGACGCGCGGAGGCCGTCCGCCAGTATCTGCTGGCTGCCGGCATCCCGGGCGAGCGGGTGCTGGCCGAGGGCATGGGCTTGACCAATCCGCGCTTCCCGAATGACAAGGAAGGGCGTCCCAAGAACCGCCGTGTCGACCTCGAGTTCGTGACCTTCGAGACGCGCGAGGAGACGCTTATTTTGCCGCCGGTGCCGCCCGCCACGCCGGCGCCGGTCGCAGCAGGTCCGTCCGCCAGCCCACCGGTTCCGCAGATCGAATGGAGGCGCGAAGAGATCGCGACCGAGCCGACATGGCTGCGGCGCGCACTGCACAATCCGCCGCATCACAAGCAGACGGTCGACGTCTACACCGCGCAGGAGCAGTCGACGACCGTCACTGCCGGCGAGAAGCGCTACGCGGACCGGCCGCCGACCGCGGTCGCCGACGCCTATACGATCAATGCCGACAGCGGCGCCACGCTGCTCGACGTGCTCGTCAACGACAGCGATCCGGACGGCGACGCGCTGAAGATCGTATCGGTGACCGCGCCCGCGCACGGTACCGCGACGGTCAGCGGCGGTCGCATCAGCTATACGCCGGCGGCGGGTTACGGCGGGACTGATTCATTCACCTACACCATCGCCGACCCCAAGGGACTGACGTCGACCGCGCCGGTGACCATCACCATTCTGTCGATGAATCATCCGCCGCAGGCGCGCAACGATTTCGCACTCGCCCACTACAACCAGCCGGTGACCATAGACGTTCTCGCCAACGACACGGATCCCGACGGCGACACGCTGACGGTGGTTTCGTTCACGCAGGGATTCAATGGAACGGTTACTCGCGGCCCGGGCGATTTGCTGATCTACCTGTCGAAGCAGAACTTCCTCGGCTACGACTATTTCAACTACACGATCAGCGACGGCAAGGGCGGCACTTCGACGGCGACCGTCACGGTGTTCGCCGATCCCTGACGCGCTACTGGCCCCGACCTCCCGCCAGCACGCGCAGATACACGTCGCGGTCGACGTTGCCGCCGCAGAGAATGACGCCGGCGCGGATTCCCGCCGCCGCGCCATCCTTCAGCAGCGCGGCCAGCGGTGCGGCGCCGGCGCCCTCGGCGATCTGGTGCGCGTCGCTGAAATAGGCGCGCATCGCGTCCTCGATTTCGGAATCGGTCACTTCGACGATGCGCGCCGCGCCGCGAAGGATCACCTCGAGCGCCGCCGGAACGGGCACCCGCACCGCCATGCCGTCGGCCATGGTGACGGCACTTGCCGTCTGGATCGGTCGCTTTGCGGTGAACGACTGCGCGTAGGTGTTGGCGTTGGTCGAGACGACGCCGACGATTTTTGTATGCAGTCCCAGGGCGTCGCGTGCGGAGATGAGCCCGCAAATGCCGGAACCGCAACCGATCGGAACGTACACGGTGTCGAGATCGCGCACCGCGCGGAAGAGTTCCAGCGCATAGGTGCCAACGCCGGCGACGAGCGCCGGATCGAACGGGCCGATGAAACGCAACCGCTGCTCGACGGCCAGTACCGCGGCGTGCTCGCGCGCTTCGTCGAAGTCGCGTCCGTATTCGACGAGCGTCGCTCCGAACGCGCGCATCGCGGCGTTCTTGTCCGGCGAATTGGCGAGCGGAACGACGATCGTGCAGCGCGCGCCGTGCCGCCGCGCCGCAAACGCGAGGCTCTGACCGTGATTGCCGCGCGTCGCGCTGATTATTCCCGGCGGCGGCGATTCGCGCGCGGCGAGCTGCGCCAGCAGGTTCAACCCGCCGCGGACCTTGAATGCCCCGGTCGGCGTGTGGTTCTCGTGCTTGACCCAGATGTCGCGGCCTGCCCGGTGCGACAGCAGCGGCCAGTTGTATTGTGGTGTCGGTGCCATCGCGGCATAGACGTTGCGGGCGGCGGCTTCGAGGTCGGCGAGTGGAATCATGGTCGCGGATCCGATCTCAGGGTGCG
>JAAFGU010000453.1 GCA_010365205.1 Aromatoleum sp.
GGGCGAAGACCTCGGCCCATTTGTCCCGGACGTAGGAGCGCTGGCGGTCGAACTTTTCCGGATCGAAATTGCCGACGCCGCCGCCTCCCGACGTACCGGTGTCGGCATGCCAGCGAAACGTCGCCTGGTCGACGAAGACGAACCGCGTCTTCTCGGAAAGCTGCAGCACGAAATCCCAGTCGTCGTGGATGTCGAGCTCGGTGTCGTAGCGAACGCCGGTCGCGAGCAACTCGCGGCGGAACAGGAACGCCGAGTGGTGGATGTAGGACTTTTCGTGCAGCGCGAGGCGGTGGAACTTGTGGCCGACCATCGTGAACAGTTTCGCCTGCTCGTAAACCTCGAACCGGCAATACGCGGCGCCCGCATCCGGATGCCGCTCCAGCGCCGCAGCGAGGCCCGCCAGGTGGCCGGGAAGGAACTCGTCGTCGTGATCGAGAAACGTGATCAGCGCGCCTTGCGCGGCGTCGAGGCCGGCGTTCGCCGCACGCGGCCGCGGCAGCGGCTCGTTGGACGCGACAAAATTGAGCCGGAACGGGTAGCGTGATGCGTCGACCGCCCGGTGCGCGGGACCGGAGGCCGCGACGAGCACCACTTCGATCGCCGGGTATTCCTGCAGCGCGACCGACGCCAGCGCGCGCGCCAGCGTCGGCGGATCCATGCTGCGGACGATGACGGTGACCAGCGGACGGTCCGGAGCGGTCATGGCGCAGGTAGAGGCAAGCTCGGCCGCCCCGCGGTCAGCGAGTCAACGCGGCGAGGCAGGCATCGCGGATCGACTCGACGCTGCCGATGCCGTTCACCTTGCGATACTTCGGCGCACGCGTGTCGCCGCTCGCTCCCCATCGCTGGTAATAAGCGACGAGCGGCTTCGTCTGCGCGTGGTAGACGTCGAGCCGTCTCTTGACCGTGTCTTCCTTGTCGTCGTCACGCTGAATCAGGTCCTCGCCGGTCACATCGTCCTTGCCGGCGACCTTCGGCGGATTGAACTTGACGTGATAGGTCCGGCCGGACGCGACATGCGCGCGCCGGCCGCTCATCCGCTCGACGATCGCCGCGTCGGGGACGTCGATCTCGAGGACGTAGTCGAGCGCGACCTCCGCCGCCTTCAGCGCATCGGCCTGAGGAATGGTGCGTGGGAAGCCATCGAACAGGTGGCCGTTGGCGCAATCGGGTTGCTCGAGACGGTCTTTCACCAGGCCGATGATGATGTCGTCGGACACGAGGCGGCCGCGGTCCATCACCTTCTTCGCGGCGATGCCGACCGGCGTGCCGGCCCCGACCGCCGCCCGCAGCATGTCGCCGGTGGAAATCTGCGGAATGCCGTAGGCCTCCTTGATGTAGGTCGCCTGCGTGCCTTTGCCGGCGCCGGGCGGGCCGAGGAGAATCAGTCGCATGGTCGTCGCTTCCGGGGATTGCGATGCGGGAGGCGGCGGGTGCGTGCGGGACCTGCCTCGGCACCGGTCTCCCCGCCGGCGCGCGCCCGCTGTCCACAGCCGCCGCCGATTCTGTCCGCAATCGACGGGTGGGTCAATTTTCCGCCAACGCAAGTTAGTCGAATCATTGGATCACGCGGTCCCGCGAGCGTACAGCGTACGCACGCGCTCGAGGTCCTCGGGCGTGTCGACGCCCGGCGCCGGCGTGCCCTCGGTCACCGCCACGACGATGCGGAATCCGTGCCATAGCGCGCGCAGCTGCTCCAGCGCCTCGAAACGCTCGATCGGCGCCGGCTGCAGCGCCGGAAACGCGCGTAGAAACGGCATCCGGTACGCGTACAGACCGTAGTGCCGGAACAGCGGCAGTCCACCGGGTATCTGCTTGCCGTCCGCGGCGAAGGCGTCCCGGGCCCACGGAATCGTGGCGCGGCTGAAGTAAAGCGCGTAGCCGCGGGCGTCGAGGACCACCTTGACGACGTTCGGATTGAACGCCTCGGCGGGATCGGCAATCGGATGACAGGCGGTCGCGATCGCCGCGTCCGGATGCGCGGCCAGAAGGTCGGCCATCGCGCGGATCAGCGCCGGCTCGAGCAGCGGTTCGTCGCCCTGCACGTTGACGACGATCGCGTCGTCGGCGAGGCCGAGTTTCCCCGCGGCTTCGGCGAGACGGTCGGTCCCGGTGAGGTGGTGCGTGTGCGTCATGCAGACTTCGATGCCGTGCGCGGACACCGCCGCGCGGACGCGCTCGTCGTCGGTGGCGAC
>JAAFGU010000454.1 GCA_010365205.1 Aromatoleum sp.
GGGAACGACACCGCAGGCGCAGGCGTTCGGCGCGCGTAGCCCCGCGCCACGCCGCGTCGGTGCGACCCGTATTCCGCCGCGTCCACCGGCGCCACCGCGCGTCGCCCCGTAATCGGAGCTGCCAATAGCCAAGGCCTACACTGCGGGCGGCCGGGCCACGCCGCCGGCCGGTCCCGGATTCGGTCCCGCGCCCAAGTCGTTCCGCGAACGTCTGGGTGCCCTGCGCAACGTTCCGCCCTTCCTGACGCTGGTCTGGCAGACGAACCCGGCGCTGACCGTCGCCGAAGTCGCCTTGCGGCTGCTGCGGGCACTGCTGCCGGTGGTCACGCTCTACATCGGCAAGCTGATCATCGACGAAGTGGTCGGTCTTGCCCGCTCCGGCGCATCGCCCGCCACGCTGGAGCAATGGTTCGCGAGCGGGCAGCTCGACCGCATCGGCCTGCTGCTGGCGATCGAATTCGGCCTTGCCGTGTTGTCCGATGTCCTCGGGCGCACGGTGTCGCTGCTCGATACGCTCCTGGCGGAGCAGTTCTCCAACGCCAGCAGCCTGCGCCTGATGGAGCATGCGGCGACACTCGATCTCGAGGATTTCGAAGACAGCGAGTTGCAGGACCGGCTGGAGCGCGCGCGACGTCAGACTGCGGGCCGCAGCTCGCTGCTCGGCCAGCTGTTCGCGCAGGCGCAGGACGTGATCACGATCGTCAGCTTCGGCGCGACGCTGATCATTTACGCGCCCTGGCTGATCGTGTTGCTGGCGTTGGCGCTGGTGCCAGCCTTTCTCGGCGAGGCCCACTTCAACGCGCAGAGCTACGCGCTGAACTACCAGCGCGCGCCGGAGCGGCGGGAGCTCGATTACGTCCGGCAGACCGGGGCCAGCGTCGAGACCGCCAAGGAAGTCAAGGTGTTCGGACTCAACGGCTTCCTGATCGAACGCTACCGCCGGCTCGCCGCCGATTTCTACGCGGCCAATCGAAAGCTGGCGGTGCGGCGTGCCGGCTGGGGCAGCGCCCTCACCGCCGTCGGCACCGTCGGCTACTACGTCGCCTACGCCTACATCGTATGGCGCACGCTGCACGGCGACTTCACGATCGGCGACCTCACCTTTCTCGCCGGCTCGTTCCGCCGGCTGCGCAACCTGCTGGAAAGCCTGCTGATCGGCTTCTCGCAGGTCGCCGGTCAGGCGCTTTACCTCGACGACCTGTTTTCATTTTTCGAAATCGAACCGGAAATCGTCTCGCCGCAGCATCCGCGGCCATTTCCGCTGCCGATACGCGAGGGCTTCCGCTTCGACGATGTCGGCTTCCGCTATCCCGGCGCCGAGCGCTGGGCGGTCCGGCACATGAGCTTCGCCCTGCACGCCGGCGAAGTGCTGGCGCTGGTCGGCGAAAATGGCGCCGGCAAGACGACGCTGGTGAAGCTCCTGGCGCGCCTCTACGACCCCGACGAAGGACGCATACTGCTCGACGGTCACGACCTGCGCGAATACGACGTCGCGCAGCTGCGCGCGAACATCGGCGTCATCTTCCAGGATTTCGTCCGCTATCACCTGACGGCGGCCGACAACATCGCCGTGGGCCGTATCGAGTCGCGGGACGATCGACCGCGAATCGTCGCCGCCGCGCAAAGCAGCCTCGCCGATCCGGTGATCCGCAAGCTGCCCGGTGGCTACGAGCAGGTCATCGGCAAGCGCTTTCGCAGTGGCATCGACCTCTCGGGCGGCGAGTGGCAGAAAATCGCCATTGCGCGTGCCTACATGCGCGACGCCGAGTTGCTGATCCTCGACGAGCCGACGGCTGCGCTCGATGCCCGCGCCGAGTTCGAGGTGTTCCAGCGATTCAAGGAACTGAGCGAGGGCAAGACCGCCGTGCTCATCTCGCACCGGTTTTCGAGCGTGCGCATGGCCGATCGGATCCTGGTCCTGGCGGAAGGCACGGTCGAGGCAATGGGCACGCACCACGCGTTGCTGGCCGCGGGCGGGCGCTACAAGGAACTGTTCGAACTGCAGGCTGCCGGCTATCGCTGATCGCCCGGCAGGGTTCGCCACACCGCTGCGCTGCCGGTGCGCCCCGTTCGCGCGACCGCGCAGGATCCCGCGCCGGCCGCGCAGCCGCTCAGTTTCCCCGCTCAGTTTCCCCGCTCAGTTTCCCCGCTCAGTTTCCCCGCTCAGTTTCCCCGCTCAGTTTCCAGTTTCCCCGCTCAGTTTCCCCACCGAAGCGCCAACGGCTGAAGCTCGGCTGCAAGCTCCAGCAGCCCGGCGCGCGTCGCCGGGTGCAGCGCCTCCAGCGGATGCCGCACCGCGTCACTGCTGATCACACCGCCCGCCATCATCACGGTCTTCGTCGCGCGCAGTCCGCACTGGCGGTTCTCGTAGTTGATCAACGGCAGAATCCGTGCGTATGCTGCCGCCGCCTCTTTCCGGCGCCCCGCCCGGTGGTGTTCCAGCACCGGTTTGATCAGATCCGGCAGCAGCGCGCTCGGCATCGTTCCGGTCGCGCCGGCATCGAGGTCGGCCATCAGCGTGATCGACTCCTCGCCGTCGAACGGCCCGTCGATCGACGCACCGCTCGCCTCGATCAGCGCACGCAGCTTGCCCGCCGTGCCCGGCACCTCGATCTTGAAATAGCGGACGGCCGGCACTTCCCGCGACAGACGAACGAGGAACGACACCGACAGGCTGACTCCGCTCAGCGGCGCATCCTGGACCATGATCGGAACCGCGGCGGCGGCGGCGATGCGCGCGAAATGCTCGATCATGCCCGTCTCGTCGCTGCGCAGCGTGGCGCCGTGGTAGGGCGGCATCAGCATCAGCATCGAAGCACCCGCGGAGACCGCCGCGCGCGAGCGCTCGGCGGCGACTCGGGTGCTGAAATGACTGGTTGTCACGACGACCGGGACGCGGCCGGCGACGTGCGCCAGGCACACATCGAGAAGCGTGTTGCGCTCGTCGTCGGTGAGCAGGAACTGTTCCGAGTAATTCGCCAGGATGCAGATGCCGTCGACGCCCTGATCGATCATGCAATCGAGTACGCGGCGCTGTCCGGCAATGTCGAGATCACCGGATTCCGAGAAGGGCGTCGGCGCGATCGGGAAGACACCGGTGTATGGCGTGGAACGGGAAGCGGTCACACTGAGAACCTCCTGAACATGGTTTCGACAATGGCCGAACAATACCGCGAAGACCGCGGTTCTGCGCAGTGACAGCAACGCGGGACATCCCCGTTCGGAGGTGTCCCGCCGCCCCTCGCGTCGACGCGAGGCCCGTCTGCGCCGAAGGTTTCTCGGAAGGGTCCGCCGGCGCCGGCGTCACGCGCGGCCTCACGCGAAAGCGCGCCACCGTGCGATCGCACGTTCGATCGCGGGGCTTGCTGCGACGCACAAGAGTGCCCCCGGCGGTGGACCTCGCAGCGTCCCCCGGTTGGACGGAACATCGACGGCCTCGATCCGTTCGCGCGCGCCCGCAACAACTTCGGACCGCACCGGTCGTGCGTCGCGGGCCGCGCGCGCGTTTCCCGACGCTCCAGAATCCGCCACCCGCACGCCCGGTTCGCCTGGGCATATTCACCGGCAGCTATCGCCGTGCTACCGTTGGGACCGCGCTTCGCAATCGGCGGGGCAGCTCGGGCCCGTTCGCACCCAATCGACCGCGCATGAAGAAAGTTCCTCTCTACAGCCGATCCGGCCGCACGCGCGACACCGGCGGCCCGGGCGCAGCGGGACCCGCGAGCACG
>JAAFGU010000455.1 GCA_010365205.1 Aromatoleum sp.
GCTTCTGCCAGAACCCGCGCAGGAAGGCGACGGCGCCGCGGCCGCCGAGCAGCGTTCGCGACGGCCGCGCGGGCGCCGCAACGGAAGGTGAGTGCGTGGTCATCCTGCGATTATAGCGGCGCACAAAGCGCGCCCGCCGCTACGCTACAATAATGCCTCGACCCGGCGGCGTCCCAGGCGCCGGGCCGTCCCTAAGGCGCGTTCGCGCCGTCACTCCCCTCTCACTCCTGTATCCCCGCCCTCGCGCTTCGGAGCCCCGATGAACATTTTCACCAACACTGTCGTCACGCTGACATTCGAACTTTTCGATGCAGACGGGACGTTGCTCGAAGCGACCGAAACGCCGATCACGTACCTGCATGGCGGACATTCCGGAATGCTGCCCAAGCTCGAGGATGCGCTCGTCGCGAAGAAGGTCGGCGATTTCGTGTCGGTGGACGTCGAGCCGGTCGATGGCTTCGGCGAATACGACTCCGAACTGGTGAAGGTCGAGCCGGTGGACCAGCTGCCGGCCGACATCGAAGTCGGCATGCAGTTCGAGGCGTTCGCCAATGCCGACGAAGAGCCGGGTTCGGGCATTGTGTTCACGGTCACCGATATTGCCGACGGCAAGGCCGTGCTCGACGGCAATCATCCCTGGGCCGGCAAGCGGCTGCGCTTCGACTGCAAGGTCGTCGAGGTGCGGCCGGCGACCGCCGACGAGGTCGAGCACGGCCACGCGCACGGCCCCGAGGGGCATCACCACCACTGACCGCGGCGGGGCTCACCGGCCCAGGAGTTGCCTCAGTTCGTAAAGCGCCGCCAGCGCGTCGCGCGGCGTCATCGCATCAGGATCGAGCGCGGCGAGCCGCGACGCGACGGCTTCTGCTTCCGGCGATATCGGCACCGCATCCGCGCCCGGTTCGGACGGGGCGTCCGCGGGCGCGAAAAGGTCCGGTTGCGCCGAGCGTCCCGCGCTGAACTTGTCCAAGCGCGCGAGGTAGCCTTTCGCCCGCCGGATCGCGTCGGCGGGAACGCCAGCGAGTCTCGCCACCTGCAGCCCGTAGCTGCGGTTCGCGGGGCCGTCCTCGGCCGCGTGCAGGAAAACGATGCCCTCGTCTTTCCCATCCCGATGTTCCACGGCGTCGAAGTGCAGGTTGGCGCAGCCTTCGATCTCCGCCGGCAGCGCGGTCAACTCGAAATAATGGGTGGCGAACAGCGCGAGGCTGCGATTCTTTTCGGCGATCTGATGCGCGATCGCCCAGGCGAGCGCGAGCCCGTCGAACGTCGACGTGCCGCGGCCGATTTCATCGATGAGCACGAGGCTCTGCGGGGTCGCCCGATGCAGGATTGCCGCGGCTTCCGTCATCTCGACCATGAACGTCGAGCGCCCGCCCGCGAGATCGTCGGCGGCGCCGATCCGCGTGTGAATCGCGTCGAGCGGCCCGAGCAGGGCGGCGTCCGCGGGAACGAACGAGCCGCAATACGCGAGAAGTGCGATGACTGCGGCCTGTCGCATGTACGTCGATTTGCCGCCCATGTTGGGGCCGGTGATCACCAGCAGGCGTCGATCGGGCCCGAGCGCGAGATCATTTGGGATGAAGCGGTCGACCTGACGCTCGACCACCGGATGGCGTCCGCCGCGGATCGCGATGCCGATTGCCGGCGCGAAGGAAGGGCAGACCAGACCGAGCGCCTCGGCGCGCTCGGCGAAGTTCGCCAGCACGTCCAGCGCCGCCAGCGCCGCTGCGCCGCGCTGCAGCGCCGGGATCGACGGCGCGAGGTCGGCGATTAGTCGTTCGAACAGCAGCTTTTCCCGGGACAGCGCGCGCTCCTGCGCCGACAGCGCCTTGTCCTCGAACGTCTTCAGCTCCGGCGTGATATAGCGCTCGGCGTTCTTCAGCGTCTGCCGGCGGCGGTAGTCGTCGGGAACCTTCTGCGCATGGGCGTTCGTCACCTCGATGTAGAACCCGTGAACGCGGTTGTACTCGACTTTCAGGTTGGCGATGCCGGTGCGCTCGCGCTCGCGCGTTTCCATGGCCACGAGGAAGGCGCCGCAGTCGGCGTCGATCGCGCGCAGCTCGTCGAGATCGGCGTCGAATCCGTCGGCGATGACGCCGCCGTCGCGCAGCTGCGCGGCAGGCTCGGGCGCGACCGCGCGACCGAGGAGCT
>JAAFGU010000030.1 GCA_010365205.1 Aromatoleum sp.
CGTCCGGCCAGGATCGGTTTGGCATCACTGCCCAGGCACGCTCGCATGCCTCCGGTGCCCGCCGCGGCCAAGGCAATGGCGTTCGCCGTCTGTGCCGCCGGGAGACCAAGCGCCTTCGCGGCGCCCGCGGCGGCGCCGATGGCCCCCAACACCCCCGTGGTCCACCAGCCTTTTTCGTAGATGCTTTGCGACAGGGCCGACCCCAGCGCGTATTCGGCCTCGACGCCGGCAATGAACGAAGTCAGAAGGTGCGCACCGGAGGCCCCGGCCGCTTCACAAATGGCGAGGACGGCGGGCGCGACCACCGCCGATCCATGGACCACGCCTGCGTAGCAGTTGTCGTCGAAGTCGAGGGCATGGGCGGCGGTTGCGTTGCCAAACGCGGCGCCGGGCGCACTGTACCGGCCCGTTGTGCCGAGGAGCGTCGATGCGCCCTGGGCATAGGTCCCTACGACGTGGTCGCGAACGAGTCGCGTGACCGACTCATTCGCGCCGCCGACGGCCACCCCGATCGTGTCGACCAGACAGGCGCCGGCAATGGCCCGCACCGGCGGCGGGACCTGTCCCGAATCGAGCCGGGTGACCCAGTTCGCCAATTGTTGCGCGATCGTCTCGGTGCCCATTACATCCACGGGTTGGTTGTGCTCTTCCGGCCACCGCGGTTGATGGCTCTCGGCAATCAAGCCGTCGTCAGGAACGGTGCCGTCAGCGCCTCGGCACCCAATGTCTTGATGGCCTCGTCGTAACCCGCGTCGGCGTGCCGAAAAATCGCGAGTGCCGAATCGTTGCCGAAGACGCAAGCGATCTTCCTGTCCGTTTCCTCGGAACCATCACACACCAGCGCCAATCCGGCGTGCTGCGAGTAGCCGATCCCCACACCGCCACCATGATGGATCGACACCCATGTCGCACCGGAGGCGCAATTCAGCAACGCGTTTAACAAGGCCCAGTCGGAAACGGCGTCCGACCCGTCCAGCATGCCTTCGCTCTCCCGGTTGGGACTGGCGACAGAACCGGAACTCACGTGATCGCGACCAATGACAACCGGTGCGGTCAGTTCGCCGCGGCGGTACATGTCATTGAGGGCCAATCCCGCGCGGACGCGATCGCGTAACCCAAGCCAGCAGTTCCTGGCCGGCAGTCCGTGGAACGGAATCTTCGCGTTGGCCATATCGAGCCAGCGGTGCAGCGATGCGTCCCCTGGCATGGTCGCTTTCAGCCGTTCGACGCTGCGGTAAATATCCTGTGGATCGCCCGACAGGGCCACCCAACGGAATTGGGCCCGGCCGCGGCAGAACTGCGGCCGGATATACGCCTTAATGAAACCCGGAAAGTCGAACGCATTCGCAACACCCGCATCCTTTGCCATCTGGCGAATGTTGTTCCCGTAGTCGAATACCGGGATGCCGCGCGCGCGGAATTCCAGCATCGAGCGCACTTGCTGCGCCATCGATGCCTTGGCCGCCCGCGCCACCCCTTCTGGATCGGTCTCCCGGCGTTGCGCCCATTCTTCCAGGCTCCATCCCGCAGGCAGATAACCATTGACAGCGTCGTGCGCCGCGGTCTGATCGGTCACGACATCTGGCATGAAACCGCGCTGGATCACCTCCGGGTAGACCTCGGCCGCATTCCCGAGGAGACCGACGGATACCGCCTCGCCGCGAGCGCAGGCCTCCTTGATGATGCCGACCGCCTGGTCGAGGTTGGTCGCCGATCGGTCGAGGTAGCCTGCCTGGATGCGCCGTTCAATACGATCCCGCCGGCATTCGACGACCAGCACCGAGGCCCCGGCCAGCACCCCGGCCAGCGGCTGGGCGCCGCCCATGCCCCCGAGCCCGGCGGTGAGAATCCATTTGCCGGCGAGGCCGCCTTGGTAATGTTGGCGTCCGACCTCCGCAAACGTCTCGTAGGTTCCGGCGATGATGCCCTGGCTGCCGATGTAGAACCACGAACCGGCCGTCATCTGGCCGAACATCATCAGGCCTTTGCGTTCGAGTTCGTCGAAATACTCCGGCGTTGCCCAGTGCGCGACAAGGTTGGAATTTGCGATCAGAACCCGTGGTGCTCCCGAGTTCGTCCGCACGACGCCAACCGGCTTGCCCGATTGGATCAGGAGCGTTTCGTCCGCGCCCAGCGCCGTGAGCGCCTTGACGATCTTGTCGTAGCTCTCCCAGTTTCTGGCCGCCTTGCCTCGAGTTCCGTAAACGACGAGTTCTTCCGGCCGCTCCGCGATCTCCGGGTCCAGATTGTTCATCAGCATCCGGAGGACACCTTCCGTCTGCCAGGACCGCGCGTTAAGCGTCGCGCCACGCGGGGCGCGGATCACCCGCGTAGTGTCGCGAAGCGTTGTCGTTTGCATGGAACTTCCGTTGATAGATGCGCGGGCAAGGTCAAAAAAACGGGCCGCGCTCGGGAATCGATCGAGGCGGCCGTCACCGGAAACTTTGAACTCTTGCGTATGCATTGTCAAATCGAAGCGCCTCGCGTCGGTTCGCGACTGCCGCATCAGCCGCAGATCGGAAGGACGATCCGAAATGCAATCACGGCGGTCCTCTGGTCAGGGCGCCGTCGACGTGATGCTCGCGCTCCACATGCGCCGGCGGTATGGCGCAGAGCAGTCTGCGATGGTGTTGCAGACGCCGGCTCTGCTACCATGGCGGGCAATAGGGATCTGGCTCGTCGCCTTGTTCGAAAACAAGTTTCTGAAGCGGCGTCCATCGCGACGATCGCGATAGCTTCGCCCGATGACATGACCGCTGATCGACCCCTGTCCGGAACCCGGGTGCTGGATTTCACACGGGTATTGGCCGGACCTTATTGCACCGCGTTGCTCGCCGATCTCGGCGCCGACGTCATCAAGGTCGAGCCGCCGGGTGGCGATGATTATCGCCATATCGGGCCATTCGTCGGTGGGGAGAGCGCGCTGTTCCTGGCTGTGAACCGCGGGAAGCGGAGCATCGTGCTCGATCTTGCTGACCAAGAGGATCTGCGGGTGGCTCTCGCGCTGGCGCGCAAGGCGGACGTGGTCGTCGAAAACTTCCGACCGGGTGTCGCCGACAAGCTCGGGATTGGATGGGAAGCGCTCTCGGCGCTGAAGCCCTCGCTCGTTTATGCCAGCATCTCGGGTTTTGGCCAGTCGGGCCCGCTCTCGAAACGGCCGGCTTACGACATCATCGTGCAGGCTCTCTCGGGCATTATGGCGGTGACCGGAGATTCCGACGGGCCGCCGACGCTGATCGGTGAATCCATCGCCGATGTCGTCGCCGCGCTCTTTGGATCGTGGTCGATCCTGGCCGCGTTGGTCGAGCGCGAGCGGACGGGCAGGGGACGGCGGCTCGACGTCGCCATGCTCGATTCGATGATCGCAATGCAACCGCTGGTGGTTGCGCGCTATCTGGCCTCCGGCGTTCCCCCCATGCGGGTCGGCAATCGGCACCCGCTCTCCTCGCCATTTGGTGCGTTTCGCGGCAGCGACCGGCCGTTTGTCCTCGCCGTGCTCAATGAAAAATTGTTTGCGGCGCTGGCACTCGCGATCGGCAAGCCCGATATCGCGCACGATCCCCGCTTCGCAACGGACACTTTGCGGTTGGGCAACGAGCCGGCGCTACGCGAAATCATCGAGGAGTGGTCATTGCACCGAACAGCCAAGGATGCGGTCGAGGCTCTTGCCGCCGCGGGTGTTCCCGCCGCCGAGATCGAAACGATGGCGCAAGCACTCGGTTCCGAACAAGCCGCGTTGCGCCAGCCTCTGCAACAGATGACACACCCCGTGCTCGGGGCGATCCGGACGCTGGAGCAGCCCGTTCGCTTCGACGGCGCGTCGCGCGGCGGGCTCGCGGCGGCCCCTCTGCTCGGTGAACACAGCGCACAAATTCGGGCCGAACTCGCGATCGAGGCCGGCGAATGACGCAGACCGCCTCTGTTGAACACCGGATGTTGCTGGATACGATCGAACGCTTCTGTCGCGAGGTGCTTGCGCCGAAGGCCGCAGAGATCGATCGAACAGGCCGCTCCGCCACCTGTCATCTGACCGGCTTGAGCGAGCTCGGCATCATGGGTCTTAATCTGCCGGAGGAACACGGCGGCATAGGGTTGCCTGCTCCCGTGCTGTTCGAGGCGGTCGCGCTGATGGCAGCCGCGTGCGGGTCCACCGCATCCATGGTGACGGCACATTGGCTCGCGACGGATTCGGTGTTGATTGGAGGCGATGACGCGATCCGCGCCAGGATCCTGCCGGATGCCGCTGCGGGCATCAAGCTCGGCGCATTCGCATTGAGCGAGCCGGGCGCAGGCTCCAATCCCGCGGAGATGACGGCGGTCGCCACTCGTGAAGGCGATCATTACCGGCTGAGCGGCACCAAGCATTTCATTTCGAACGCCGGCGAGGCCGGATTTATCGTCGTCTACGCCAAGACGGACAAGGCGGCCGGCGCGCGTGGAATATCGGCCTTTTTGGTAGATCCGAAACGCGACGGTGTGCGCATCTTCGCGCCTGAACAGACGATGGGTTTGCGCGGCAGCCACATATGCGAAATCGCGTTCGATTGCACCGTTCCCGCGATGGACCGGATCGGCCCGGAGGGATCCGGTTTCCGGACGGCGCTCAAGGTACTCGACGCGGGCCGCGTCGAAATTGCGGCGTGCTCGGTCGGCATCGCCGAGGCCGCGCTCGCGGCGGCCGTCGATTGGTCACGCCAGCGAAAGGTCGGTGGCGTCCCGATCGCGGATTTTCAGGGACTCCAATGGATGTTGGCGGACATGGCGACCGACATCGCGGCCGCCCGCGCGCTCGGGCTTACCGCCGCCGGGCGGCGGGAGCACGGCGAACGGTTTTCCAAAAACGCGTCGATGGCCAAGTTGTTCGCGTCGGAAATGGTGGATCGGGTCACCGACAACGCGCTTCAGATTCACGGTGGCTATGGCTACACGGCGGGCCTGCCACTCGAGCGATACGTGCGCGATTGCCGCATTTTCAGGATTTTTGAAGGGTCATCCGAAATTCAACGCAATATCATCGCTCGATGGGTGCTTGACAGTTGACGATGCGATTGCATTTTCGTGCATCGAAATGGTTACCCTACTTGCGCGTGGTCAGGTCTCATCTCTGCGTAAGCTTGATAAGAGTGCTACCGCCCACGCGTGAGCACGTAGCCTACGGCGACATGCTGGCGAAGTGCCGCGTTTGGCGTTTGGCGTATTGTGCTTGGAAACGAGGCCTTGGTTACTCGTATGCGCCACCTCGACAACGCGAAAGCCGACGCTGCGGAGGTATGGAGCTAGTAAATGAGATCGATTGCCACACAGGACCACAGTTGCACAGCCCTTGACCTCTTTCGCGACTCTGCGAATGTTCCGCTGGTCCAAAATCTCTGAGGCTGATGCCTCACTTCGCTTGTCGCCGTGCGCACGCGCGAGCGGCTGCATGAACGCGTTTGTTATTCGGTACGCATAGCGGTCCGTTGACGAAAACAGCGACGGGTCTTTCACTGTCAGGAACTCCAACGCGAACTGGAGATTCTTCCCCGTTACGCCCGCCACCGGACGGTGGGCGGCGACAATGATCTTGTGCATGTAGCGGCAGACCAAGCAGGCGGCGAAGCAGAAGGACAGACGGGGGCAAGGCCTCACGACCGTCGGTTCTGGCGGCAATCGGCCGATTCTTCGATGGGCTGCCTTTCAACCTTATGCGCCTCTGCCTGTCGCGCAAAAAAAGCATGAACACGCGTCCGAAATCTGGTGACAACGAGCGAAGATTCGTCCGACTCTTCGAGTCAAAAGCGCCCGAGATTCACTTGCTAGGAAAACGCCGATTTTGGACGGGAGATGTTGAGATCTCAGTTGATCAGTCCTTTGCGGATGAGGGAATTGAGTATTTGGTCGAGATCGATTCGGCCAACATGGCGAAACTGTTGGTTGGCCAGTATGTCCTCTTGAATCAGGTTCGCGGGAGGGGCACGGCGGCGTACTTCCTTGTGGTCCACGCATATCAGAATTACAACCCAATGCGGACCGTTCACAACTTGCAGCTAGTCAATGAACAACTTTACAACGGAAACGGCATTCCCTTTGGGGCGATTCATCTGAACGCTCTTGCGAATTGGGAAGGCGGCATACCGGGCCTCATCAAACTCGCGTGCACGATTTAACTTCTCGGGGAGACTCTGAGGTGTTGAGTAGCCATACTAAATCGCAGACCGGGGGGACCCATCGCAACGCAATTGCGCATCGCCACATGGAATCTGGAACGCTCGGGGGTCCAGCGGACGGCAAGGATTCCCCAACAACTGGACGCGATTCGGGAAATCAATGCCGATCTGTGGGTGCTCACCGAAACCCACACTTCGATTGCGCTTGACGGCTACTTCTCAATCGCCTCGCGCCGGGATTCCCTCTACCACAGCGCCGATGAGAGTTGCGCGACGATCTGGTCTAGTTGGCCGTTGCGCAAGATCGAGACCGAGGACCCGATACTCACTGTATGCGGAGAGCTAGAGCCGTCCTTTGGCGCTGCGAAAATTCTGGTCTACGGCACCATCATCACCTACGGTGGCGATGGCGTGCGGGAGGGTGCTAAACCATGGGCGCGGCACCGGGAGGCAGTGCGCAAACAGACGGCGGAGTTGAGTCCAACGGCGCGCGCGCAGGTCTCACCGGATTCGTCGCCGGGCTCGCGCGTCAGGTCGCGCGGCACAACGTCACGATCAACAACCTGCTGCCCGGTCCCTTCGATACCGCGCGTACCGTCGACGGGTTGCGCATACGCTCGGCGAAGGCAGGTCAGGACTTCGACACGTTTGCCGCCGCTCAGCGGGCGGATGTTCCGGCCGGGCGCTTCGGCGCACCGGAGGAGTTCGGCAAGGCGTGCGCGTTCCTGTGCGGCGCCGACGCCGGCTTCATCGTCGGCCAGAACCTGCTGATCGATGGTGGCGCGGTGAACCTGACGATCTAGCATCGCGCCGCGCGGCGCGGGCAATGCCGGCGGTGCCGCAGCGCTCACTTGAACACCAGCGTCAGGTCGGCCAGGAGGATCAGCAGTACGATGATCGCGATGATCGCAAGCACGCCGACGAGCATGGTCCTCGATTCGGCTTGGGACGACAGGATCTCGTCGGCGAGTTCCGCCAGTTGCACGTTCCCCGCGACCGACTCCAGAACGGGCGGCCCGCCATTGCCGGCGTTCGATGACGCAGAAGGCACGGCAATCGGCAGGATGATCGAAAAATCAGTCACCGGAAGCTTTCGGTGGCCGGCCGTATCCCAGATCTTGATTCTGCCCGCGGCGCCGGCGCCAAAGCGCAACCCGGCCAGTCCCGTCGCGGCCACTTTTTCGCCGGCATCGACGAAGAACTTGGTCGGCAACGCACCCGTCAGCGCGACTCTCAGCAACGCATCGAACTTGCGGCCGGCCATCGTGACATCGATTTGAAACTTGGCGGCGCCCCCCGATTCACCGCCCGCAGGCGTTCCCGGAACATAGATGAGCGTACCGAGTGTCTTCGGGCGCGTGTTTCCCGGCGTTTCGCGGCGCTCGCGAATTCGCAGGACACCGGGGAGTGCCTCGAGCCTGCCGCCAGGCATCAACACGACCGTTTCGCCTTCGGCGACCGCCACCTTCATCACGAGAATGCTTGCCTTGCCCTCCTCGATCACGAGTCGGGCCTTGAGCGGCTTGAATCCGATCAGGGGCATGCGTCAACCCGTCATCCGTGTGGTCGTTACGCTCCGGCGCCACCGGCGCTCCGCGCAGCAGGGTGCACCCATCGTGTAGTCACGGCAAAAAAATCGCCGCTCCCGGGCGGCGAGCAGCGTGCGAGTGGCGGAGAGATAGGGATTCGAACCCTAGATACGCGTAAACGTATACCTGATTTCGAGTCAGGCGCCTTCGACCACTCGGCCATCTCTCCGCAGCCGATGATTATAGCGCGACGTCACTCCTCCCCGCATTAGACGGGCTTGGCGCAATGCCCGCGACTTCCGTTGCGGGCCGTTCCAGCCGCCGCCAAAAAAAACGGGAGCCGCGGCTCCCGTTGGCTGTGTGCAAATACCGTCGTTACTTCTTGCTCGAATCTTTTGCCGCGCCTGCGCCGGTCGCGGGGGCGGAGGGCTGGGACTGCGGCTTGGCCGGACCCTTGGCGTCCGCCGATTGGCCGGTGCGCGAGCCGGCGGGCGTGTTGCCCTGCGCGGTCATAACCGGGGCGCTCCCCGCTGCCGCCGCGATCGGCGTCGGGTGAACGATGACGCCCTTCGCCTTCTGCTCGGCGATGTACCGCGCGGCAACGCGATCCTCGGCCTTCGCCTGCGCCATCTTTGCCTGGTCGGCAACAACGGCATCCTTGGCTTTTTTCTCCTCGGCAGCCGTTTTCTGCGCGTCGGTCGGCGGCGGCGGCGGCGGCAGCTTCGCCAGCGCGAGTCCCCATGTCGCCACAATCAGCGCTGCAGCAATCATCGCGCGCGTCGTTGTCATCTGCACACTCCCTGCTATTCGCATTCGATCAGGCCGGTTTCGCTCGCGCGGCGGCCACCGCTACCGGCGCTGCCTCGCGCTGGACGAATTGCTCGCGTGCCCTGCCGGCAACGACGTCTTCGTACCAACGCAGGTGGTGATGTTCGGCCCATGTCGCGTCGACATACCCGTCGCGCATCGCCGCATAAGTCCCGGACACTCCGAGCGTGCCCAGGTAGATATGCACGCAGGCCAGCGCGATCGCGACGTACGCGGCGATCATGTGCACGACGTTGGCGACCTGCATCGTCGACCGGGTCTGGTCGAAATTCGGGAACACGAGCACGAGTCCGCTGACAACCAGCGTCGTGGAAAGCACGACCAATACGAGCCAGAACACCAATTTTTCGCCGGCGTTGAACTTGCCCGACGGGTACTCTTCGCCTTTGAAGTAACCGCGAAGGTGCGCGAACCACCTGAAGTCGTCGATGCTGATCCCGTTGTAGCGAATGAAGCGAACGATCATCCACGGCACCGCGACGATCAGCACAGGTCCGATAAAATTGTGAAGATTCTTCGCGAGCACCGCGAGCCACGAGAACAGCGTGTATCCAATGAGCGGCAGCAGCACCGACTTCCCGAGCGAGAGGATGAGGCCGGTGACCCCCAGCGTGACCCAGACGATCGCCATCAGCCAGTGCGCATAGCGGTCGGCCGGCGTCAACCGCTCGATGACGCGGTCGCCGGGCTTGACCTGGGTGCTCATCGTCCCGCGGATCATGTAGAACGCCGCCAAGCCGCCCACCGTCAGCGCGAACAGCAAGCCGCCCCAGAACGCGATGGGTACGCGCACCGCGCGCCAGGTCTCCCCTTGCGACTGAATCAGGATGTTTGTTTCGCGACCCTGCACGGTCGTGATCTGGGGCACGCCTGAGCGGATTTCCTTCCAGACCGGCTGGTTGTTCAGCGGCTGGACGGCTTGTTGACTTTGCTGCTGCTGCGCCAGGTCCACTTCCTTGGCGACCACTGCCGGCGACTGCGCGGCCGCGAGACCGGCGGCAAAACTCAGGGCGGCGAACAGCGCGCCGGCCGTCCGCCCGATGGGTGAGCTCCGCATGCGTTCTCCGTGACCGTCAGCTTATGCGCTTGTACTCGTTCTGGCTCTGGTTTCGGGTCTTGACCGCCCGCTCCCATTCCGTCTTGTTGCCGCTGAACGGCGCGGCGTCATACGGTGGCGTGTCGGGCTTGCCCTGATATTTGCCCTGCTTGTACTCGATGACCTGCGGACGTTCGCCGCAGGCGGCGACGCCTACCGCAACGGCGATTGCGGCCATCGCCAGGATCGCTTGCTTGATCACGATTTGGCTCCTCCGGGCGGCGCAGCCGGTTGCTTCGGCGCCTCGGGACGTCCGTACGCGGTATCCCAGCCCCAGGGCGGCATGCTCGGGGTCCCGCGTGCCGCGCGGTTGGTCACCCGTTCGCGATAGATGTCGGACAGCACGTCGCTGTCGCCGCCGAGCAGCGCCTTGGTCGCGCACATTTCGGCGCACGCCGGCAGCTTGCCTTCGGCAAGGCGATTGCGGCCGTATTTTTTGTACTCGGCGTCCGAATTGTTCGCTTCCGGGCCACCGGCGCAGAACGTGCATTTGTCCATCTTGCCGCGCACGCCGAACGCGCCGGCCTGCGGGAACTGCGGCGCTCCGAACGGACACGCGTAAAAGCAATAACCGCAGCCGATGCACAGATCCTTGTCGTGCAGCACGATCCCTTCTTCAGTGCGGTAGAAGCAGTCGACCGGGCACACGGCCATGCAGGGCGCGTCGGAACAATGCATGCAGGCGACCGAGATCGAGCGCTCCCCGGGAACGCCGTCGTTGATCGTGACCACGCGGCGGCGATTCACGCCCCAGGGGATGTCGTGCTCCTGTTTGCAGGCGGTGACGCAGCCGTTGCACTCGATGCAGCGCTCGGCGTCACAGAGAAACTTCATTCGGGCCATCGTTGCGTCTCCTCAGGCTTGCCGCAGGGGTCAGGCGGTCGTCTTGGCGACCTGACAGAGCGTGGTCTTGGTTTCCTGCATCATCGTGACCGAGTCGTAGCCGTAGGTCGTGGCGGTGTTGACCGCCTCGCCGCGCACGATCGGATGCGCGCCCTCCGGGTAGTACTCGAGCATATCCTTGCCCATCCACCAGCCGGCGAAGTGGAACGGGATGAACGTGGTGCCCGGGCCCACGCGATTAGTGACCATCGCCTTCACCTTGATCTGGGCGCCGGTCGGTGATTTCACCCACACGTACTCGCCGTCGCGGACGCTGCGATCGTTGGCATCCTTCGGGTTGATCTCGACGAAGTTCTCCTGCTGCAGCTCGGCGAGCCACGGATTGGACCGCGTCTCGTCACCGCCGCCTTCGTACTCGACCAGGCGGCCGCTCGTCAGGACCAGCGGAAACTCCTTGGAGATGTCCTTGTTCTTTTCCTGGACCGACTTGAACAGCGTCGGCAGGCGCCAGAACGCTTTCTTGTCGTCGTGCGTCGGATACTTCGCAACCAGGTCCGGGCGCGGCGAATACAGAGGCTCGCGATGCTGCGGGATGCCGTCGGGGAAGTTCCAGACGACGGCCCGCGCCTTCGCATTGCCGAACGGGTGACAACCGTGTTTCATCGACACGCGCTGGATGCCGCCGGACAGGTCGGTCTTCCAGTTCTTGCCTTCCGCACGCTTCTTCTCGTCGTCGGTCAGTTCGTCCCACCAGCCGAGTTTTTTCAGCAGCACGTGGTCGAACTCGGGATACCCGCCGGTGAGATCCCCGCCTTTCGGATACGACCCGTCCTCGGCGAGCAGGTTGACGCCGTCGCGCTCGACGCCAAAGTTCGCGCGGAAGCAGCCGCCGCCCTCCATGACGTGCTTGCTGGTGTCGTACAGATTGGGGGAACCGGGATGCTTGATCGCCGCCGTGCCGTAGCAGGGCCACGGCAAGCCGAAGTAGTCGCCGTCGCAGGGGCCGCCATTGGCTCGGAGCGTCTTCACGTCGAACGTGTTCATGTTCTTCATGTGCAGCTTCAGCCGCTCCGGCGATTGTCCGGTGTAGCCGATGGTCCAGCATCCGGCGTTGACCTCGCGCAGGACCGATTCCGGTTCCGGCTCCTCCCACTTGGCGTCGCCGTCCGGCTTCACCACTTTGTAATTCTTCACGAACTCGGGGCCGAACCCGAACTTCTTCGCGAACGCGTACATGATCGCCTGGTCGGTCTGCGATTCGAACAGCGGCGTGATGACTCGCTCACGCCATTGAAGCGAACGGTTCGATGCCGTTACCGAGCCCGACGTCTCCAGCTGCGTGCAGGCGGGCAGCAGGTACACGCCGTCCTTGCGCACCATCGCAGCCATCGCCGCAGTCGCCGACGGATACGGATCGATGACCACGAGCAGGTCGAGCTTCTTCATCGCCTCGATCATCTCCTTGCCGCGCGACTGGCTGTTGGGCGCATGGCCCCAGAACACCAGCGCCCGGAGGTTCGAATCCTGGTCGATGAGCTCGTTCTTCTCCATGACGCCGTCGATCCAGCGCGACACCGTCATGCCGGGCTTTTCCATCATGCCCGGCGCGTATTGCTTCTGGATCCACTCGTAGGGAACGCCCCAGACCGCGGCCCAGTGCTTCCACGACCCGGCGGCCAGGCCGTAGTAGCCGGGCAACGAGTCCGGGTTGGGTCCGATGTCGGTCGCGCCCTGCACGTTGTCGTGGCCGCGGAATATGTTCGCGCCGCCGCCCGAGACGCCGATGTTGCCGAGCGCGAGCTGGAGGATGCACGATGCACGGACGATCGCGTTTCCGATGGTGTGCTGCGTCTGCCCCATGCACCAGACAACGGTGGATGGCCGGTTCTTGGCCATCATTTCCGCAATCTTGAAGACCGTGGCTTCTGGAACGCCGCAGACTTCCTCGACCTTGTCCGGGGTCCACTTGGCCATCACGTCGTCGCGCACCTTGTCCATGCCGTACACGCGATCGTGGATGTACTGCTTGTCTTCCCAGCCGTTCTTGAAGATGTGGTACAGCATCCCGAACAGGAACGCGATGTCGGTCCCGGAGCGGATGCGCACGAATTCGTCGGCCTTGGCCGCGGTCCGCGTGAACCGCGGATCGACGACGATCATCTTCGCGCCGGTCTCCTTCGCGTGCAGCATGTGCATCATCGACACCGGGTGCGCTTCGGCGGCGTTCGAGCCGATGTACATCGCGCACTTGGTATTGCCCATGTCGTTGTACGAATTGGTCATCGCGCCGTAGCCCCAGGTGTTGGCTACGCCCGCGACCGTCGTCGAGTGACAGATGCGGGCCTGATGATCGGTGTTGTTGGTGCCGAAGTACGACACGAACTTGCGCACCAGGTAGGACTGTTCGTTGCTGTGCTTCGAACTGCCGACCCAGAATACCGAGTCGGGTCCGGCTTCCTTCCTGAGGGCAAGCAGCTTGTCGCCGACCTCGTCGATTGCCTGCTGCCACGGGATCTTCTGGTACTTGCCGTTGACGAGCTTCATCGGCGACTTCAGGCGGAATTCACCGTGCCCGTGCTCGCGGATCGATGCGCCCTTGGCGCAGTGCGCGCCGAGGTTTAGCGGCGAGTCGAACACCGGCTCCTGCCGGGTCCACACTCCGTTCTCGACGACGGCGTCGATCGCGCATCCGACCGAGCAGTGCGTGCAGACGGTGCGCTTGACCTCGCGCTTGATCGCGTCGCCCTCCGCGGCGGCCTCGGCCTTGCCGATCGTGCCGTAGGGCAGCTGGCTGGCGAACGCCCCGGCCCCGGCGACGAGGCCCGAACGTTTCAGAAACGTCCGCCGGTCCATCGTCGAGAGTCGTGCTCCCGCGACGCGGCGCAGACGCGGACCGGCTGCAGCGATACCGTCGCTCTTCTTGGTCAGCAGCATGATCCTTCCTCCTCCTAGAGCTTGCAGGTGCGGTAGTAATCGCGGACGTGGGTCGTTTCGCGGTAACCGGGCCCCGCTACGACGGGCTGCACGACGGGCGCCACGACGCCGGCGGCGGCCGGCAGCGATGCCACG
>JAAFGU010000031.1 GCA_010365205.1 Aromatoleum sp.
GGACGGCGGCGCGCATCGCCCCGCTCAGGTGACACGGTCCGCGGCGCTGTCCGCGGCGCGCCGCGCGGCGTCGATTTCGTCGGCGCGCAGCGTGGTCGCCAGCTTGTCGAGGACGCCGTTGACGAATTTGTAGCCGTCGGTGCCACCGTAGGATTTGGCAAGCTCGACCGCCTCGTTGATCACCACGCGATACGGGATTTCGATCCGGCGCTGGAGCTCCCAGGCGCCGATCGCGAGAATCGCGCGTTCGATCGGCGAGAGCTCCGCCGCGCGGCGGTCGAGCAGCGGCGTGAACAGCACGACGAGCGCGTCGTATTCGCCCGTCACGCCGGCCCACAGTTCGTCGAAATAGGACTCGTCGGCCTTCGGAAATCCTGCGGCCTCGACCACCTGCGCGCGTATCGCCGTCGGCGCGTTGCCCGAGAGCTGACGCTGGTAGAGCCCCTGCAGCACGAATTCGCGAGCGCGGCGGCGGGGGCTAGCGCGCATGGCGGCCTCCCGGTGCCGGAAGGCCGGCGCGCGGACCCCGCCACGGCGACATGACGTCACCCCTCATCGATCGCGTCGAGCAGGTTCGCGAGCTCGAGCGCGGCCCGTGCCGCCTCGAAGCCCTTCACATCGGCGCGCACCCGCGCCTGTTCGTCCGTGTCCGTCGTCAGTATGCCGTTGCCTACCGGAATGCCGAATTCAAGCTGGACGCTCGACACCCCGGCCGCCGATTCGTTGGCGACGGTCTCGAAATGGTAGGTCTCGCCGCGGACCACGGCTCCCAGCGCAACCAGCGCATCGAAGCCGCCGGTCTGCGCGAGGCGTTGCAACGCCAGCGGCGTTTCGAGCGCGCCCGGTACGGTGACTACCGTGATGTCGCGGTCGGCGACACCGGCGTCCGCGAGGCCGCGCAGTGCGCCGGCGAGCAGGGCGTCGCCGATCGCCGCGTTGAATCGCGACACCACGACGCCGACGCGGCGGCCATCGCCGTTGATGTCGGGAGAAATGCGCTTGATGGGCATGGGGCCGGGCTATCCGTTTTCGGTCAATCGGTTGGTGGAGTCGCTCGGCGCGATTGAGCGCGACACTCCGGGGAGCACGGTGATGTGGTGACCGGATGTCGTCGCGCCGATGACGGCAACCGTTTCCTCGTGTCGCTCGAAGCGTATCCTTCCGGATCGATTCGTGCGAGCCGGAATCAGGACGTCTTACGCAGCGGCGGCGGCGCGAGGTACCCGGTCACTTCGAGGTCGAACCCCGTCATGCTGGGCATCTTGCGCGGCTTCGCCATGAGTTTCATCCGGCCGACGTTGAGATCGCGCAGGATCTGCGCGCCGATGCCGTAGTTGCGCAGGTCCATCCGCGACGACACCGCCGGCTCGTCGTGGATCGCGCGGCGCCGCAACTCGTCGGCGCTTTCGGGCCGGTGCAACAGCACGACGACCCCGCGCCCGGCCTCGGCGATCGCGGCCAGCGCCGCCGGGATCGTCCACGAATGCGAGCTCGACTCGACGTCGAGCAAATCCATCACCGACAGCGGCTCATGCACGCGCACCAGCGTCTCTGTGTCAGGGCTCAGCGGACCGCGCACCAGGGCGAGATGCGTCGCGTCGGTCAGCTTGTCGCGATAGACGACCAGGCGGAAGGCGCCGTGCGGCGTCGCGACCGGACGCTCGGCCAGGCGCTCGATCAGCCGCTCCGTGCGACTCCGATAGTGAATGAGGTCGGCAATCGCGCCGACCTTGAGGCCATGCAGCTGCGCGAATGCGATCAGGTCCGGCAGCCGCGCCATCGTTCCGTCGTCCTTCATGATCTCGCAGATCACCGCCGCCGGAGTGCACCCCGCCAGCGCCGCCAGATCGCAACCCGCCTCGGTATGCCCGGCGCGTGCCAGTACGCCGCCGCGTTGCGCCATCACCGGAAAGATGTGGCCCGGCTGGACGAGGTCGGCGGCCTTGGCGTCGGGCGCGATCGCGACATTGACGGTGCGCGCCCGGTCGGCCGCCGAGATGCCCGTGGTGACGCCTTCCGCAGCCTCGATCGACATCGTGAAGTTGGTGCCATTCGCCGACCGGTTGGTCGCGACCATCAGCGGCAGGTTGAGTTGCCGGCAGCGTTCCTCGGTTAGCGTGAGGCAGACGAGACCTCGCGCATGCCGCGCCATGAAGTTGATCGCTTCGGGCGTGACGAAATCGGCGGCGAGCACCAGATCGCCCTCGTTCTCGCGGTCCTCTTCGTCGACGAGAATGACCATCCGCGCGGCCTTGAGTTCGGCAATGATGTCGGTGATCGGGCTCAAGGCCATGGCGTCAGGTCCAGCGTCGCGTTGCGGCGCAGGCAACGACGGCAGCCCGCGCAATCGGACATTTTACCGGAACGTGGCGCCGGCCGCCGCCGGTCCGCCGAGCAGAGGTCCCGGCCGGCACTTCAGGCGGAGCCGCCCCCCACCGTCGCGGGCTCGGGCTGCACGCGGAACCATGCGGCATACAACGCAGGCAGGAAAGCCAGCGTCAGCACCGTCGCGATCAGGATCCCGCCCATCATCGCCACCGCCATCGGTCCGAAAAAGTCGCTGCGGGCCAGCGGTGTGAGTCCGAGCACCGCTGCCGCGGCGGTCAACACGATCGGCCGAAAGCGGCGCACCGTCGCGCCGACGATCGCATCCCATTGCGTCGCGCCGGCGGCGACGTCCTGGTCGATCTGGTCGACGAGGATGATCGAATTGCGCATGATGATGCCCGACAGCGCGATCGTGCCCAGCAGCGCGACGAAGCCGAAAGGCTTGCCGAACGCGAGCAGCGCCAGCACGACGCCAATCAGGCCCAGCGGCGCCGTCAGGACGACCATCGCCGTCCGCGCAAAGCTCTGCAGCTGCAGCATCAGCAGCGTCAGCACGACGATCACGAGCAGCGGAGCGCCCGCGGAAATGGACCTCTGCCCCTTGGCCGAGTCCTCGATTGCGCCACCGAGCTCGATCCGGTAGCCCAGCGGCAGCTTGGCGCGGACCGCGTCGAGCTGCGGAGCGATGCGGTTCGCAACGTCGGGACCCTGCGCATCGCCCTTGAGGTCGCTGCGCACGGTGATCGTCGGCAGGCGGTCGCGCCGCCAGACGATGCCTTCCTCGAGCTCGTAACGGATGTTGGCGAGCTGGGTGATCGGGACCGCCTTGCCGTTCTTCGACGGAATCGCGAGATCCTTCAATTGCGACAGCGCCACCCGCTCGTTGACCGCCCCGCGCAGCACGACGTCGATCTGCTTGTCGCGCTCGCGGTAGGTCGTCACCGTGAGGCCCGACACCGAATTGTTGAGAAACGCGGCGATGTCCTGTGTCGAGAAGCCCAGCACCCGCGCCTTGTTCTGGTCGATTTCAAGCCGGACGGCTTTGGTCGGCTCGTCCCAGTCGAACTGGACGTCGAGCGTTGCAGTATCCGCCCGCATCACCGTGGCGACTTCGCCGGCGATCGCGCGCACCGTCGGAATGTCCTCACCCGATACGCGGAACTGCACGGGAAACCCGACCGGCGGCCCGTTCTCCAGGCGCGAGACCCGGCCGCGCAGCGCCGGGAAATCGGCGGCGAACAGCTCCAGCAGCCGCGACCGTATCCGCTCGCGCTCGGCGATGCTCGTCGCCACCAGCACGAACTGGGCGAAGTTCGATTGCTGCAGCTGCTGGTCGAGCGGCAGATAGAAGCGCGGGCTACCCGAGCCCACGTAATCGACGTAGCTCTCGATCCCCGGTTCCCGGTCGAGGATCGCCTCGAGCCGCTTCGTTTCGGCGAGCGTTGCCGCGAACGAGCTCCCCTCGGGCAGGCGCAGGTCGACCAGCAGTTCCGGCCGCGACGACGACGGGAAGAATTGCTGCGGAACCAGCTTGAACAGCGCGAGCGACCCGAGGAACACAATGAGTGTCGCGGCGAGCACCGTCTTGCGGTGCGCGACCGACCATTCGACCCATGTCCGGAAGCGGCGGTAGAACGGCGTCCGGTACACGGCGTCGGGGTCCGCGTGCGCGGCCACCTGTGGCAGCGGCGGCGCCGTGCCGGAGAGCTTCGCCCACAACCGGGCAGCGAGCGAGGGTCCGCGCGGTTTCGAGTAGTCGGGCAGCATCCGGTAGCCCAGATACGGAATGACGACGACGGCGATCCCCCACGACGCGATCAGCGCGATCGCCGACACCTGGAAGATCGAGCGCGTGTACTCGCCGGTGCCGCTTTTCGCCGTCGCGATCGGCAGGAATCCGGCGACGGTGATCAGCGTACCGGTCAGCATCGGAAACGCGGTGCTGCTGTAGGCGAAGCTCGCGGCACGAAAGCGGTCGAAGCCCTGCTCCAGCTTGATCGCCATCATCTCGACCGCGATGATCGCGTCATCGACCAAGAGGCCCAGCGACAGGATCAACGCGCCCAGCGAGATCTTGTGCAGACCGATATCGAAAAGCCACATGCACAGGAACGTGATCGCGAGCACCAGCGGAATCGACACGGCCACGACGAGCCCGGTGCGCAGGCCCAGGCTCACCAGCGACACCGCGAGCACGATGAGCACGGCCTCGGTCAGCGAGCGGACGAACTGGTTGACCGAGCGCTGCACGGCGCGCGGCATGCTGGCGACCGATTGCAGTTCGAGCCCGACCGGGAGCTGCGCCTGCACCAGCGCGACCTGCCGGTCGAGGCCGCGCCCGAGCTCGATCACATCGCCGCCCTTCGCCATGGTGATGCCGACGCCGAGCGCCTCGCGCCCGTGGAACCGCATTTTCTGCTGCGGCGGATCGACGTAGCCGCGGTGGACCGCGGCGATGTCGCCCAGGCGGAAAACGCGATTGTTGGCGCGGATCGCGATGTCGCGGATCGATTCCAGCGACGAATAGGCGCCGGTCGGCCGCAGGAAAATGCGGTCGGTCGGCGTATCGAACACGCCGGCGGCGGCCACGGCGTTCTGCGCGGCGAGCGTCTGGAAAATCTGCGCCGGCTCGATGCCGAGGGTGGCGAGCTTGCTGTTCGAAAGCTCGATGAAGATCTTCTCGTCCTGCTCGCCGATGAAGTCCACCTTGGCCACGCCCGGGACCCGCAACAGCTCGGCGCGGACGCGATCGCCGAACTCCTTCAGCTCGCCGTAGCCGAAGCCGTCGCCGGTGATCGCGTAGATGTTGGTGTACGTGTCGCCGAATTCGTCGTTGAAGAACGGACCCTGGATCGTCGTCGGCAGCGTGTTGCGGATGTCGCCGATTTTCTTGCGCACCTGGTAGAACGTCTCCGGCACGTCGGCCGGCGACGTCGAGTCCTTCATCGCGAAGAACACCAGAGACTCGCCCGGCTTCGAGTAACTGCGCACCCAGTCGACGTGCGGCACTTCCTGCAGCTTGTGCTCGATCCTGTCGGTGACCTGCAGTTCGACCTCGCGCGCGGTGGCGCCCTGCCAGTTGGTCTTCACCACCATCACCTTGAACGTGAATGGCGGGTCTTCGGACTGGCCGAGGCGGCCGTAGGACATGAAACCGGCCACCGCGAACACGACGATCAGGAACAGCACCAGCGGGCGATGATGCAGCGCCCATTCGGACAGATTGAAACCCGTGCGAGGCGAAACGCCGGGCGGCGTGACGGGACTCATCGGCAACGTCGGCCGGAGCTCAGGTCTTGCCGGCCGCCGCGACGGGGGCGGCGCGTGCGGGAAATGCGTCGGCTTGCCACGGACGAACGACCTGCCCCGGCTGCAGCTTGTGCACGCCGGCAGTGACAACCCAGTCGCCGCCAGCCACGCCGGAGGTGACGATGACGCCGTCCTCGCGATACTGGCCGATCGTTACCGCGCGCAACGTGACTTGGTGCGACTGGGGATCGTAGATCCACACCGCGGGCTTGCCGTCCTGCCGATAGACCGACGACAACGGCAGCAGTGCCGAGGTCGGCGCACCGTCACCGCGCAACACGACGTTCGCCGTCATCCCCCATTGCACAGCAGGATCGGGCTCGAGCACCGAGACGCGAACCGCGAATGTGCGCGTGACCGGGTCGACGGCGGGCGCGATCTCGCGGACACGGGCGGCATAGAACTTCTGCGGATCCGCCCACAGCACGACCGCCAGCGGTTTGCCCCGCGTGAGCTCTCCGATGCGGTTTTCGGGCACGCTGATCGCGACTTCGCGTTCGTCCTCGCGCGCGAGCTTGAACACGCTCTGCCCGGCGCTGACGACCTGCCCCGCCTCGGCATTGACCGCGGTGATCACGCCGTCCTGCTCGGAGGACAGCGTCGCATACCCGGCCTGGTTGCGCGACACCGCGAGCTGCGCCTGCGCCTGCTCGTATTTTGCCTTGTTCGAAAGCATCGCGTTGCGTTTCTGGTCGAGCACGCTGCCGCTGACGAAATGCTGCTTGAACAGATTTTCGTAGCGCTCGAATTCGGCCTTCGCGAATTCGACCTCGGTCTGCGTCGAGGCGACCTGCGCCTTCGCGGCGTCCGCCTGCAGCGCGACGTCGGTTGGGTCCAGACGCGCAAGTGGCTGGCCCTTTCTGACGCGCGCGCCGACATCGACGAGCCGCGCGACCAGCTTGCCGGCGATGCGGAAGCCGAGATCGGTTTCGTGGCGGGGCCTGATCTCGCCGGCGAACACCGCGTTGTCGGCGGTGCCCCCCAATGCCACCTGCGTCAGCTGGACAGGACGGACCGGGTCCGGCGGCGGCTCGTGCCTCGCGCATCCGGCGACGGCGGCGAAACCGACTGCGAAAGCGGCGAGCGTCGAAGCACGAACGAGAAACGCGGATCGCACGAGCGTCTCCCGGTCAGCGCGCCGCCGGCGCAGCCGCGACGCTGCCCTGCCAAAGTGCGCGTAACGCGCGATCCAGTTCATCCGGGTAATTCCAGGCGAACACCGGCGAGACGCCGCCCGCGCCCGCCAGCGCGCAATGCGCCTCACCGGCGACATCGGCCGACATTTGCCACAGGCCGAGAATCAGCGCGTAGCTTCGCCGCAGCAATGCGACACCGTCACCGTGGCTCAAATGCGGAAAATGCCGTTCGATGCCGGCGCCGGCACGTTCGAGGCGCGCCGCCATCCGTTGCTTGAACGCGATGGCCGACTCGGCCGGAACGCTGTGCGACATCAGGCCGAAGCAGCGGGATGCCAACGGCAGGAACAGCGGCGGTTCGACGAGGTGATGATGGGTCAACCGGATCATGTCGTCGATGCCGACCGGACCGTCGCCCTCGACCCGCGCGATGACTTCGCGAAAGAAACCATCGATACCGCGCTCGTGGACCGCGAGCAGCAGCTCTTCCTTGCTCGTGAAATACAGGTAGACGGTGCCCTTCGCGAGGCCGGCCTCGTCGGCGACTTCGGCGACGTTGGCGACGCGTTCCGGCGAACGCGCGAGCAGCCGCTCGGCCGCATCGAGGATTGCGTCGTGCCGTACCTGTTTTTCCCCGGCTTGGATGGCGCGCTGTCGAATGACCATGTTTGAACGAGTCGAACAAATGTTAACTGACTGCGAGTCACTTCGCGGTGACATTAAATGACCGCGGGTCAGCTGTCAATACCCACTGCTCGATACCCGAACGGACGATGTCCTCGGGGAACGGCCGCCAGGCGCCGAAATCAGCGTGAGCCCGATGGCGCGGGGCCGAAAGGCGGTGCGCCGCCTCAGAACAGTGCGAGGGTCCGGCGAGTCAGCTCGCTGCCCGGATCGGCGTAGTCGACGACGACGCTGAAATGGTGACGCGCCGGAATGATCAGCGGCTCACGCGCCCCCGGCGGTCGGTTGCCGGGCCAGGCGTCCCAGAGAATCCGCGTCTGCAGGATGAACTCCGCGGTCTCCGCCGCGCCGACAGCCATCACCAGCGGCGCGCCGGTGGAGGGCGTCAGGCGCACCGGCGACAGCCGCGCGGCCTCCGCCGCGTCGAGCTTGAGATCGGCATTGAACGACGCGAGAACCATCGGCGCCATGTCGTGGATGCCCGAGAGCGTCACCCCGCCCGCAAGCGGATTGCGCGCGAGCCCCTGTGCCGTCCAATCGGTCGCGAACAGCAACGCCACCAGTTGCCCTCCCGCCGAGTGTCCGCCGACAACGACGCGGCTCGCGTCTAGCCCGTGCGCGGGGCCTTCGCGCATCACCCAGGCAACCGCGCGCCGGCATTCGTCGGCGATCGTCGCGACCGAAACGTCGGGGCAGAGATCGTAGTTGATCACGGCGACCGCGATTCCCTGCGCGACGAAGGACGGCGCGACAAACGCGAAATCGCGCTTGTCGAACGCGCGCCAGTAGCCGCCGTGGATGAATATGAACGTTCCCCGCGCGAGTCCGCCCACAGCGCCTCGCGGCAGGAAGAGATCGAGCGTCTCCTTCGGATTCGGCCCGTAGCGCACGTCGAGTTTCGGACCGAGCAAAGCGCGCGCGGCATTGGACAGCGTCACGTAACGCGCCAGCCATTGCGGATGCTCCGGCACCGCGGCGCGATTGTTGTATCCGCGCTCGACCGACTCCGCCGTATGGTCGATCGTCGTCGCGCTCATGGGGCGCCCTGCCGCTTTGCGCTCAGACGAGCGGCGGCGCGATCGAAAGCGACAGCGTTCCCAGACCGTCGATGCCGCCGTCCAGACGATCACCGGCGACGACGGCGCCCACGCCGGACGGCGTCCCGGTAAAGACCAGATCGCCCGGCATCAGCTCGTAGTATTGCGACAGAAAATGTAGCGTGTGCGGCACATCCCAGATCATCTCGGCAAGATCGCCCGATTGCCGGCGCGAGCCGTTGACGTCGACCCAGATCCGCCCTTTGGCCGGGTGACCGATCGCGATGACCGGATGCAGCGGGCCGATCGGCGCCGCTCCGGCGAACGACTTGCCGATGTCCCACGGCCGCTTCTTCTCCCGCATGTCGTTCTGCAGGTCGCGCCGCGTCATGTCAAGACCGACGGCGTAGCCCCAGACGATTTCGAGTGCGCGTTCGGGCGCAAGCTTGACGCCGTGGCCGCCGATCGCGACGACCAGTTCGATCTCGTGATGCAGATTTTTCGTGCCGAGCGGGTAATGGATGCTGCCGATTGCCGGCGGCACGACGGGAACGACCGAGTCCGCTGCCTTGGTGAAGAAGAACGGCGGTTCCTTCGAGGCATCACCGCCCATTTCCTTCGCGTGCTCGGCATAGTTGCGGCCGACGCAATAGATGTGGCGAACCGGAAAACGGTCGGCGCTGCCGGCGACCGGGACCGATGGCAGATTCCAGGGAGCAATGGCGTAGCTCATCGAGTTGAGACTCCGGTCAACAAACCATGGGCCACGGTGTGCAGGAGTACACGGAGGAAATCGAATCTCTTCCGAATGAATGGCAACGTCGCTGTCGGGCATCCGCCGCACGTCCGGGTGTCGTCAACGGGCGCCATCGCGTAATCCAAAGAATTGCTCCGTGTCCTCCGTGACTAACAAGCTTTTCCTCATTCCGCGTCCGGCTGATTCGCCGGCGCAGCGGCGGCGAAGGCCGGCACCGCCTGGCACGCCGCTTCGATTCGCGTGAGCGTCGGATACGGTGACAGGGCGATGGCGTCCAGACGGCGCGCGTTCGCGAGCTGCGGGACGAGACAGATGTCGGCAAGCGTCGGCGAATTGCCGTGGCAGAAGCGGCCGGTCGATCGCTCGCGCGCGAGGCGCGTCTCCAGCGCCTCGAGCCCGATGTCGATCCAGTACTTGTACCAGCCGTTTTTCTGCGCCTCGGTGATGCCCAGCGTGCCGGTCAGGTAATTGAGCACGCGCAGATTGTTCAGCGGATGGATGTCGCAGGCTATGGCCAGCGCGAGCGAGCGCACGCGGGCCCGCCCGGCGGCGTCGGAGGGCAACAGCGCCGGTTGCGGCCGGGTCTCTTCGAGCCATTCGAGGATCGCGAGCGACTGCGTCAGCGTCACACCGTCATCGGTGGCAAGCGCCGGGACGAGCCCCTGCGGATTCAGCGCAAGGTAGTCGTCGGCGCGCTGCGCGCCCCGGCGCAGGTGCACGAATACGCGTTCCGGCGCCACGCCCTTCAGATTGAGCGCGATCCGGACGCGGTAGGCGGCGGAAGAACGAAAGTAGTCGTAAAGCTTCACGCCGGTTTCAGGAGAACGCCGAGATGCCGGTCTGCGCGCGGCCGAGGATCAGCGCGTGCACGTCGTGGGTGCCTTCGTAGGTATTGACGGTCTCCAGGTTCAGCACATGCCGGATCACGTGGAACTCGTCGACAATGCCGTTGCCGCCGTGCATGTCGCGGGCCATCCGCGCGATGTCGAGCGACTTGCCGCAGGAGTTGCGCTTCATGATCGACGTAATCTCCGGCGCAGCCTTGCCCTCATCCTTCAGCCGGCCGAGGCGCAGGCAACCCTGGAGGCCCAGTGTGATCTCGGTTTGCATGTCGACGAGCTTTTTCTGAATCAGCTGGTTGGCCGCGAGCGGGCGTCCGAACTGCGTGCGGTCCATCGTGTACTGCCTCGCCGCGTGCCAGCAGAATTCGGCGGCACCGAGCGCGCCCCACGCGATCCCGAACCGGGCGCTGTTGAGGCAGCCGAACGGCCCTTTGAGGCCTTCGACGTTCGGCAGCCGGTTCTCCTCGGGCACGAACACCTCGTCCATCACAATCTCGCCGGTCACCGAGGTGCGCAGGCTGAATTTTCCCTCGATTTTCGGTGCCGTCAGTCCCTTCATTCCCTTTTCGAGGACGAACCCCCGGATGATCCCGTCGTCGGTCTTCGCCCAGACGATGAACACGTCGGCGATCGGCGAATTCGAGATCCACATCTTGCTGCCGGAGAGCTTGTAGCCGCCCGCTGCCGATTTCGCGCGCGTGATCATCGATCCCGGATCGGACCCGTGGTTGGGCTCGGTCAGCCCGAAGCAGCCGATCCACTCGCCGGTGGCGAGCTTCGGCAGGTATTTCCGTTTCTGTGCCTCCGATCCGTACGAGAATATCGGAAACATGACGAGCGAACTCTGGACGCTCATCATCGAGCGATAACCCGAATCCACGCGCTCGATCTCGCGCGCGATCAGGCCGTAGCAGACATAGTTGAGCCCGGAGCCGCCGTACTCGGCGGGCAGCGTCGCGCCGAGGAGGCCCAGTTCGCCCATTTCCGGGAAAATCGCTGGGTCCGATTTCTCGTGGCGGAATGCCTCGGTGACCCGCGGCAGCAACTTGTCCTGCGCGTACGCGTGCGCAGCATCGCGCACCATCCGCTCTTCCTCGGTCAGCTGCTCCGAGAGCAGCAGCGGGTCGTCCCAGACGAAGCTGGCCTTCGCGGGTTTGTGCGGTCGTTCGGGGGCATTCATCGGCTGGTTCCGCGGAAAGGGGAGGAGAAGAGTGGGACGACGCGATTATCGCGCCGGCGGCGCGCCGCGTCCAATGGCGCGCACCATCCGGTCCGGCCCTCAGAGCACGCGCAGGTGAAAACCGCCGTCGACGTCGAAAGCGTCGCCCGTGCGCGCCGGGCAATGCAGCGGTGACCAAGGCAACGCGCGGCTCATGGCCGCGACGCCGCGCCGTCACCGGCGTCGTCGGGAACGACCGCCGTCGCCTCGATCTCGACGCGCGCCGCGTCTTCGATCAGCGCCGTCACCTCGATCGCCGTCATCGCCGGGTAATGGCGCCCGATCACGTCGCGGTAGAGCCTGCCGAGCGCACGATAGTTGGCGACGTACTCGCGCTTGTCGACGACATACCACGTCATCCGCACGATGTGTTCCGGCCGACCGCCGGCCTCGGCGAGCACTGCGACGATATTGGCCAGCGCCTGCCGCGCCTGGCCGGCGAAGTCGGCCGCTTCGAAGCGCTGGTCGGCATTCCATCCCACCTGTCCGCCGATGAACACCAGCCGGCCGCGCGCCGCGATGCCGTTCGAGTATCCCTTGGGCGTCGCCCACCCGGGCGGCTGCAGAATCTGCATCGGACGAGCTCCCGTTGACTATCCGGCGGCGCCGCGAAAGTGCTCGATCCGGGCGCGCAACTCTCCGTCGATCCGCACCGAGCGGTCGGTGGCCATGTCCATCTGGACGACGACAAGGCGCACGGTTGCCCTCGGCTCGCCGCCGCAACTGACGTCGAACGCGAAATGCATCGACGAGGCGCCGAGTTCGGGCACGGTGACGTCGATGTCGAGCAGGTCGCCCAGCCGCGACGGCGCGTGGAACTCGGTATGGAGGCTGACCACCGGGAAGGCTCGTTTCAACTCGCGCACCGATCGCGAAAACGGCCAGTCCAGTGCTTGGCGGAACCAGTCCTCCTCCGCCTCGTGCACGATGTCGAAGTACCGCGGATAGAAGATGAAGCCCGCCGGATCGCAGTGACCGAAATGGACGCGATGCGTGGTGCGGTACGGACGCACTACCGGCGCTCCGTCTTCTGCAACTCGCGCTGGCGCAGCCGGAAACGCTGCAGCTTGCCGGTTTCCGTTCGCGGCAGGTCGGTGGCGTACTCGATCGCGCGCGGATATTTGTAGGGTGCGATCGTTCGCTTGACGAAATCCTGCAGTTCGCGCGTCATCGCGTCGCCGTCCTGGTGCCCCGCCTTCAGCACGACGAATGCCTTGACGATCTCGCCGCGCTCATCGTCGGGCGACCCGACGACGGCGCAATCGGCGACGGCAGGATGCGCCAGCAGCGCGGCCTCGATTTCCGGACCCGCGATGTTGTAGCCGGCGCTGATGATCATGTCGTCGGTCCGCGCCTGGTAGACGAAATAGCCCTCGTCGTCGACCAGGTACGCATCGCCGGTATAGTTCCAGCCGTCCTTCACGTAATTCTGTTGCCGGTCGTCGTCGAGGTAACGGCAACCGGTCGGCCCCTTGACGGCGAGCTTGCCCACCTCGCCGGGCGGCAGCGGCCGGCCGGAGTCGTCCATCACGCAGGCGCGATAACCGGCCACCGGCTTGCCGGTTGCGCCGGGCTTCGCATGAGCCTCGTCGTGCGAGATGAAGATGTGGAAAAGTTCGGTCGACCCTATGCCGTCGATAAGCTCGAGGCCGGACGCCTCCTTCCACAGCGCGCGCGTCGCGGCGGGCAGCGACTCCCCCGCCGACACGCATTTGGAGAGCGACGACAGGTCGTGCTGCTTCACCTGCGCCGCCATGGCGCGGTATGACGTCGGCGCCGTGAACAGCACGCTGGCACGGTGGTCCGCGACGGCCGCGAGCAATGCTTCGGGCGCCGGCCGTTCGACGAGCAGTGTCGACGCGCCGATCGACAGCGGAAAGAGCAGCAGGCCGCCGAGCCCGAAGGTGAACGCCAGCGGCGGGCTGCCGGTGAAGATGTCGTCGGGCGATGCGCGCAGCGTGTGCAGCGGCCAGCAGCGGCAGGCGGCGATCAGGTCGCGGTGGAAATGCATCGTGCCTTTCGGCCGGCCCGTGGTCCCGGACGTGAACGCGATAAGGCAGGTGTCGACGGCAGCGGTGTCAACCGCGGAGAACGTCGCCGGCTTCCCGGCCATCCGCGACTCGAGCCCGTCGGCGGCGGCGGTGCCGAAATGCACAATGGTCGAGAGCGTCGGAC
>JAAFGU010000456.1 GCA_010365205.1 Aromatoleum sp.
GGTCGTCTTTTTCGTGGGTTTGGTCACCGATGGGGGAACGGCAGAGCGGCAGCGGATGGAGCGGCAATGCAAAATTCACGCGACCGGTTGTGATCGCCCGCGGAGGGAGGGTCAGCCAGGCGAATGGTCGGCGCTACCGCACCGCCGTCGGCTCGCACACCTCGAGTCAGGCGACGACGCTCGCCGCGCCGTCCGTGCCCGCGAGCACGAGGATGCCCTCGATCTCGAGCCGCGCCGCCTTCGGCAGCGCCGCCACCTGATACGTGGCGCGCGCGGGATACGGCGGCTTGAAATACGTCATCATGATCTCGTTGACCTTGGTGAAATCGGCGAGATCGGCCATCAGCAGCGTCAGTTTGACGATGTCGTCGAGCTCGCCGCCGGCCGCCTGCGCCACCGCGCGCAGGTTCCGGAACACCATGTGCGCCTGCGCCTCGACGCCCTCTACCATGTTGCCGGTCGACGCATCCAGCCCGAGCTGACCGGACAGGTAGACGGTGCTCCCCGCGCGGATCGCCTGCGAGTAGGGCCCGAGCGCCGCCGGCGCGTGCTTGGAATGGATCGCTTTTTTCGTCATGGGACGTTGCTCCGCAGGCAGTGAGGCCCCGAATTTAGCACGCGCGAGGCCGCGTCCGATTGCGCCGCCCTCAGCGTTCGATATCGTGCCCGGCGGCGATCCATGCGTCGATCCCGCCGTGCAGCGGCCGCACGCGCTTGAAACCGAGCTCCTTCAGCTTCTGGGCGACCTTCACGGCGCTCGCCTCGTTCGGGCAGGCGCAGTAGACGACGACCTCGCCTTCGGTCGCCAGGCCGTCGACGCCCTCGGCGATTTTTGTCATGTCGACGGTACGCGCTCCGGGAATGCGCCCGCTCGCCTCCTGCAGCAGCGGCGAGCGGACGTCGAGGATCGTACCGACCTTCTCGTGCGCGATCATGTGCCTCAATTCGTCGACGGTCACGCGGTCCATCCGCAATTGCTTGACGAACAGGCGCCGCTGCCACCACTTGCGCGCGATCCAAAGCGCGAACGCACAGACGAGCAGAATCGATCCCCACTTGCCGAGCGATTTCAGCGTATCGAGCAGTTCGCCGATCGCGCCGCGAAAGAGGTAACCGAGCCCGACGCCGACGCCCACCCACGCCATTGCGCCGATCAGGTCGAAAAACAGGAATTTTCCATAGGGCAGCCGCGTCGCGCCCGCCATCGCAGTCGACACCGACGCGAATCCGGGAACGAATTTCGCGAACATCATCGACGCGGGCCCGAACCGCATGAACATGTTCTCGGTCTGGCGCACGCACGAATCCGGCGACAACGAGACGCGGCACAGCAGCTTCAACACGCGCGTGCCATAGCGGCGGCCCGCGAGGTACCAGCCCGTGTCCGCAATCACGGCGGCGACAGCGCCCGTGGCAACGAGCGCGGCCAGCCCGTGCATGCCGCCGGTGAGAAGCGCGCCGGCGACGATCAGCGTCGGATACGCCGGCAACGGCGCTCCCGCCTGCAGCGCGAGCACGTTGAGAAACACGAGGCCGAGCCCGTAGTGCTGGATCAGTGCGATCAGTTGTTCCATCGACGTCGATATCCTCGGTGCTCTGAGTGCGCCGTGCGGGCGGCGGTTCTCACCGGAAGATCCGGGCGGTCAGAGCGCTCTTCGCCCGGACCGGCCCGTCTCAAAATGCGTGCATTGACTGAACATGGGGGCAACGCAGGTCCGTTCCAATGGAGCACTCCGGTTGGTCGGCCCTTCGCGCGCGCGCTCACCCCGCCGGACCCCGGTCGTTGCCGGTCGGGACCTCAGCCGTTATAATATGCGGCTACTCGGGGACGTAGCTCAGCTGGGAGAGCGCCGCGTTCGCAATGCGGAGGTCGGGAGTTCGATCCTCCTCGTCTCCACCACAACATCGACCCGCCGGGGCTCCCCGGCGGGTTTTTTCTTGCCTATAGCTGCTAACCCGTGGGGAACGCTGCGGAAGGCAATGGATCGCAAGGGAACCTAGTACGGCCTAGTGACCTGCCTGGGTGTTTTCGTACCGGCTGAAATTTGGAAGAATGGCTCCTTGGGACAGCGAGGGGCACATGCGAAAGAGTCGTTACAACGAG
>JAAFGU010000032.1 GCA_010365205.1 Aromatoleum sp.
CGGACGGCGCGTCGAAGCGCGCCCCATGGTCCAGCAGCGAGGTCGCCAAAGCGGCCGCCGAAGTCGGTGCGGGCGCAGACCCCGCGCGCGGCGGCGCAATCGTCTCGCTCAGCACGGAGGTTTCGCGCGGCGCGATCCGAAACGTCGATGCCGGCACGGCGACAACCGAATCCGGGGCGGCGCCGGTGATGCTCACCTCGCCACGGTCGATCTCGAGCCATTGCGACGGCTCGCCCGGGTCGTCCGGCATGTCGAGGATCGACGGTGCTTCGATCTCTTCGACGGCGTCGGTGAGCTCCGGGACGTCGGCGAGCATCGAGGGGACCGGCCGAATCTCGATCGACTCGGAGGTTTCCACGGCAATCGCGTCGGTGAGTTCGGGAATGTCCGCATCGCGCGCCCCCTGCTCGCTCAGCCGGTTCCGTCGCATCAGTGCGTCGGCCTGCTCCAGCAATTCACGCGCCGTGGGCATCGGCTAGCCACGTCCCGACAGGTCGTGGGTGCGAAGTTCGTAGCCGCGCTCGCGGTAGAAACGGAAACGGTCGCGACCGGACACGGCATCGCTCTCGTCGCGGCTGACGATTTCGGCCACCCGCTCGAAGCGGGAAAAGAACGGTGGGGGCGACGGGTGCAGGTTGATGAGCACCGCGGCGGGTCCCTGGTGCTCCAGCACGTGATCGACGACGATCGGCGTTTCGGCGGCGAGCGGACTCCCCAGCCGGCAATGCGGCAGGAAGCCGATTGCCGGCACGACCCACAGCAACCGGTCGAACTCCGCCGTCGCAGTCTCGTCGGCCGTCAGCACCCGGACGCTGCCGTGCTGCGCCCACGCCTTGGCCACGAGCTTCGCAGCGACCTCGAGGCGATTCGCGCAGCGCGTGTAGAAGTCGATCGTCGTCACGAACGCATTGCCGCGGCCGCGTCAGGACGCGGGCGCCGTCTCCTGCGTCAGCAGCCACGTGGTCAGCAGCGGCACCGGCCGACCGGTCGCGCCCTTTTCCTTGCCTTCGAGCCACGCGACGCCGGCGATGTCCAGATGCGCCCAGTCGTACTTTTTGGTGAAGCGAGAAAGGAAGCAGGCGGCTGTGATGCTGCCGCCGGCGCGGCCGGCGATATTGGCGAAATCGGCGAAATTGCTCTGCAGCCCGTCCTGGTAATCGTCCCACAGCGGCAGCTGCCAGGCGCGGTCGTAGGCATCGTCGCCGGCGGACACCAGCGCCCGCGCCAGCGCGTCGTTGTTGCTGAACACGCCGCACGCGACATGGCCGAGCGCAATCACCATCGCCCCCGTGAGCGTGGCGATATCGACAACCGCCTCGGGCTCATAGCGCTCCGCGTAGGTGAGCGCGTCGGCCAGAATAAGGCGGCCTTCGGCGTCGGTATTCAGGATCTCGATCGTCTGGCCCGACATGCTGGTGACAACGTCGCCGGGCTTGGTCGCGCGCCCCGACGGCATGTTCTCGCAGGCGGCCACGAGTCCGACCGCGTTTACCTTGGCCTTCAGTTCGGCGATTGCGCGAAAGGTGCCGAAGACACTCGCGGCACCGCACATGTCGAACTTCATGTGGTCCATGTCGTGGCCGGGCTTAAGCGAAATGCCGCCACTGTCGAACGTGATGCCCTTGCCGACCAGCACGACCGGGCGCTGCTTCTTGGTCGCCGCGTTGTACTCGAACACGATGAAGCGCGGCGGCTCGTAGCTGCCATTGGTGACCGACAGGAACGAGCCCATCCCCAGTTCCTCGATCTCCTTGCGCTCGAGCACCGTGACCTTGACGTCGGGAAACTCCTTTGCGATTTCCAGCGCGCGCTCGCCGAGGTATTTCGGCGTACAGACGTTGCCGGGCAGGTTCCCGAGGTCGCGCGCGAGCTCCATGCCGTGGGCGATGGCAAGCCCGCGCGCGGCCGCCGCTTCACCGGACGTGAGGTCGGAGCGCTGCGGCACCGACAGAGTCAGCTTGCGCAAAGGACGGCGGACCTCGGCCTTTTCGCTTTTCATCTGGTCGAAGCGGTAGACGGCCTCCATCGCGACGACCACGGCGTGCTCCACGCGCCAGGCGACCTCGCGCCGCTTGACCTTTTCCTCGGTGACGTAGATGACCGCCTCGTAGGAGCCGGTCTCGTTGAGGAGCTTGACCGCCGATTTGACCGCCGACCGGAACTCCTTGTCGCGGAAATCGCGCTCCTTGCCAAGCCCGACCAGCAGGACGCGGTCGGCAAGCGTGCCGCGCACGTTGTGCAGCAGCAGCGTGGCGCCGAGCTTGCCCTCCATGTCGCCGCGGCGGATGATTTCGCTGATGTAACCGTTCGAAGCGCGATCGATCAGTTCCGCCGACAGTGAAAGCTTTCGGTTGTCGAAAACGCCGACGACAACGCAGGCGCTGCGCTGCTTCTCAGGGCTGCCGCTTTTTATGGTAAATTCCATTGCCGTCCCCCGCCTCCATGGTTGCATTTCTTTGTCCTAGCGCGACCTCGGCGGCATTATTGGCAAAACGGGCCAAAAAAGTCAAAATTCTCCCGTCGTCATGATTTTTCGCCGCAGCCTCGTGCGCGAACTGACGGCCACGGCGCTCGGCCTGTTCGTCGTCCTGCTCGGTATCCTCTTCACCAATCTGGTGCTGCGCCTTCTGGCCCGGGCGGCCGGAGGAACCGTGGCGGCAGACGGCATCCTGGCGCTGCTGGGCTTCAATGCGCTGTTCTACTTCAATATCCTGCTGTCGGTCACCCTGTTCCTCACGGTGCTCCTGACGCTTTCCCGCTGGTATCGCGACAGCGAGATGATCGTCTGGTTCACGTCCGGCCAGAGCATCACCTCTTGCCTCAAGCCGATCCTCTGGTTCGCCACGCCGTTCCTGGCGGCGATCGTCGCGCTGTCGCTCTACCTGTCGCCGTGGGCCGAGCGCCGCAAGATCGAGTACGAGCGCCAACTCGAATCGCGGGACGAAATCGCGTTGATCACCCCCGGCCTGTTCCGCGAGTTTCCGCGGGCAAACCTCGTCGTGTTTGTCGAGAGCATCAACACGTTCGACGGGACGGTTCGCAACGTATTCCTGCACTCGGTGGATGATGGCAAGGACGTCACGACGGTGGCACGCTCCGGGCGGCTCGAGGAGGCGCCGAACCGCGATCGCTTCATTGTGCTGAACGAAGGCCGCCGCTACGAAGGGCGGCCGGGCACGGCGGAGTTCCAGCTGGTCGAGTTCGAGAAGCTCGGCCGGAGAATCGAGCCGGCCGAGGTCCGTCTATCGCCGACGTCCACCAAGGCAATTCCGACCGAGGTCCTGGCGTTCTCCGAGAATCGCGTCGAGCGGGCGGAACTTTTCTGGCGCCTCTCGGTGCCGATCGCCGCGCTGGTGCTGACGCTGCTGGCGATCCCGCTGGCGTACGTGAACCCGCGTATGGGGCGGTCGTTCAACCTCGTCGCCGCGGCGTTCATGTATATGTTGTACAGCAACTGTCTCAATATCGTGCAGAGCTTCATCGCCCAGGGGAAGCTGGACTTCTGGATCGGCCTTACGTTGCCGCACTTGATCGCCGCATCGGTCGTGTTGGCGCTGTTCCACAGGCAGCTTTCCGCGACAGGCCTGCTCGGGCTGCCGCAGCGGGCGAAAGCCGCAGCATGAAGACGCTGACCCGCTATATCGGGCGCGAAGTGCTGGCGGCGATCCTGCTGATCTTCGCCGCGCTGATCATGCTGTTCGCGTTCTTCGACCTGATCGCGGAGCTGGGCGAAGTCGGCAAGGCCAGCTACACGCTGTCGACGGCGTTCCTCTATGTGGGGCTGCAACTTCCGTCGCGGATGTACGAACTGTTCCCGGTGGCGGCGCTTATCGGCACGCTATTCGCAATCTCCCAACTGGTTTCCAATTCCGAGTACACGGTGATGCGGGCGTCGGGCGCATCGCTGCTGCAGGTCACATGGGCGCTGGTGCGCGTCGGCATTCCGCTGGCGCTGGTCACGTTCCTGGCCGGTGAGTTCGTTGCGCCGCCGGCCGAGCGAATCGCTCGCCAGGTGCGGGCGCAGGCGAAAGGTGACACCGCGACGATCACGGCGCAGCAGTTCCAGTCGGGCTTCTGGTTCAAGCAGGACCTGACCGTCGTCAACATCCGCGGCGTGCTCGCCGACATGACGCTCGTCGGCGTCCGCCTCTACCAGTTCGACAACGACCTGCGCCTCACGACGATTCGTGTCGCCGAGTCGGGGAATTTCGCCGGCGATGGCGTGTGGAAACTCGCCAACGTCAGCACGACAGAACTGGGAAGCGGGGAAGCCAAGCTGACCCGACAGGACACCTGGGCCTGGGACACGGTGCTGCGGCCGTCACTGCTGACGGTGTTCCAGGTGGCGCCGGAGAAACTCGAGCTCGGAACGCTGTGGGAGAACATGCGCGTGCTGGGCAGCGGCAGCCAGAAAACGTCGCGCTTCGAGATCGCTTTCTGGAACAAGCTCTTCTTTCCGGCCGCGGTGATCGTGATGATGGTACTCGCGCTTCCGTTCTCCTACTTTCAGCGCCGCTCCGGAGGCGTCGGCTTCCGGATCTTCGTCGGCACGATGCTGGGGCTCGCCTTCTTCCTCGTGGGACGCCTGTTCTCCAACCTCGGCATTCTCAATGACTGGTCGCCGCTGTTCTCGGCGGTGTTCCCGCTGGCGATGTTTGTCGCAGTCACGGCCGCGTTGCTGTGGCGGCTCGAACGACGCTGACGCGGCCGGGCGAGGTCGCTCCGCCCGCTCTCCGCGCGTTGATGAAAACGCTGATGAAAAAAATCCCGGCGCGCAGCCGGGATTTTTTCCGGGGAGCCAAGCCCCCCGCAGGCGCACCGCGTTACGCCGCAACCGGCTCGATGTTGACGAACGTGCGCTTGTCCTTGCCCTTGACCGCGAACTGGACCTTGCCGCGGACGAGCGCGAACAACGTGTGATCCTTGCCCATCCCGACGTTCACGCCCGCATGCATCGGCGTGCCGCGCTGGCGGACGATGATGCTGCCCGCGGCAATGAGTTCGCCGCCGTAGGCTTTGACGCCGAGTCGCTTCGATTCGGAATCGCGGCCATTGCGCGAGCTGCCGCCTGCCTTTTTGTGTGCCATGGTCGATGCTCCGTTAGCCGACGATGCTTTCGATCTTGAGTTCGGTGTAGTTCTGGCGATGTCCCTGGTGCTTCTGATAGTGCTTGCGCCGCCGCATCTTGAATATGCGGACCTTCTCGCCGCGGCCGTGACTCACGACCGTCGCCTTGACGGTCGCGCCGGCGACCATCGGTTGACCCAGACGGACGCCGTCGCCCTCCCCGATCATGAGGACCTGATCCAGGATGACTTCCGCGCCCACGTCCGCGGGTATCTGTTCTACTTTGAGTTTTTCGCCGGGGGCAACCTTGTACTGCTTGCCGCCGGTTTTTATGACCGCGTACATGGTGATACTCCGTTCATTGGACGTTCGTTTGCCGGGTTCAATTGCCATCTATCGCGCAACGTTTCGCCGCGCGATTTTCGCGGCTCGTCCCGCGCCGTTCCCGCGTCTATCGCGGAAAGTCTTTAATTATAAACGCTTTCTCCGCGATCTGTCAAAAAGTGGCGAGGACCGGCGCGATGAGCGTCGCAGCGACCCGCCGCGGCTTTCAACCCTCTGGCCCGACGCAGAATTTCACGCCCGGGCGACGCGGGGCGATCGCCCCACCCGTTCGACCTTCCTGGCGCGGTGCCAACGCAGGGAGAGCCGGGGCCTTCGGTTACAATCCGGTCCCGTTCGACGCGTGCGGGCGCGCCGGGCCGCAACCTGTTCCGTTGGCGGTCCGGACCGGTTCTGTGCCGCGTTCGCACCTGCGTCATACCCTATTTCCCGTGACCACCGACTCCCTGAAATCCCTGCTCGCGGACGAAATGACGGAAGTGGATCGCGTGCTGCGGTCGAGCCTCGAATCCGATGTCGTGCTCGTCCGCCAAGTGGCTGAGTACATCATCAGCAGCGGCGGCAAGCGACTGCGCCCGGCATTGCTGCTGCTGGCGGCGCGAGCCTGCGGCTACGCGGGACGCGACCACTGCACGTTGGCCGCGGTCGTCGAGATGATTCACACGGCGACGCTGCTGCACGACGACGTCGTCGACGAATCGCAGCTGCGGCGCGGGCACGCCACCGCCAATGCGACCTTCGGCAATTCCGCCAGCGTGCTTGTCGGCGACTTTCTGTACTCGCGCGCATTCCAGCTGATGGTGGGGCTGCGCTCGGTGCGCGTCCTGGAGATCTTGTCGCACGCGACCAACGTGATCGCCGAAGGCGAGGTCATGCAATTGATGAACGTCGGCAATCCGGATCTGGACGAGGCCGCGTACCTCGAGGTGATCCAGCGCAAGACCGCGAAGCTGTTCGAGGCCGCGGCCCAGCTCGGTGCCGTTCTCGCCGGCGCCAGCCCCGAGCGCGAGACGGCGCTCGCCCGCTACGGCCGACATCTCGGCACCGCGTTCCAGCTCGTCGACGACGTCCTCGACTATTCGGGGGATCTCGCGGCGATCGGCAAGAATCTGGGCGATGACCTCGCCGAGGGCAAGATGACGCTGCCGCTGATCCGCGCGATCGCCGTCGGCAGCGCCGAGGACGCCGCGTTGGTGCGCAACGCGATCACCGGCGGGCGCATCACCGAATTCGCGCCCGTCGTCGCCGCGCTCGACCGGACCGGCGCGTTGGCGTATGCACGCGCCAGCGCGGCGCGCGAGGGCGATACCGCGGCAGCGTGCGTGACCGGCCTCCCGCTTTCGCCGCATCGCGAAAGTCTGCTAGAATTAGCGTCCTTCGCGGTTCGCCGTTCGTACTAACGCCATACTGAAGCTCAGCATCCGAGGCTTCGGGCTGGAGCCTTACCAAGGTGCGCAAAGTGCGCAAGGTGCGGCGCCGCGACCCGCGAAAATGTCGGATTCCCGCCGCGGGGACTGCCGCAAGACCCGCCGGCAACGGCACACGGGGTGTAGCTTAGCCTGGTAGAGCGCTACGTTCGGGACGTAGAGGCCGGAGGTTCAAATCCTCTCACCCCGACCAGATCACCGTAAAAACGCCGCAGCGCATCCTGCGGCTTTTTTTTGGGCGGCTCAGCCGGGGACCCGCGGACAAGATGCCTCCCGTTCCCTCCGGCGTTCGCGTCCGTTCGCGCCGGCGATCCCCGCAGCCCCTATAATCCGGCCATGCTGACGGCCGCCGGGCCGCTTGAACGAGGAGTTCCCCATGTTCGCTCGCATTGCAGCATTCGCTCTGCTCGGGTTGAGCGGCGCAGCGCTGGCCCAGTCCCTCCCGCCGGGGTATCCGGCCGACTATGGACAGACGATCGCCGCCGCCGGCAAGGAAGGCAAGGTCGTCATTTACAGCGCGCTCGACACCAAGGCCGCGCAACCGCTGATCAAGGACTTCAGCGCGCTCTACCCGAACGTCAAGGTCGAGTACAACGACATGAACTCGACCGAGATGTACAACCGCTTCATCGCCGAGGCCGCGTCCGGCCAAGGCTCCGCCGACGTGATGTGGAGTTCGGCGATGGACCTGCAGATCAAGCTCGTCGACGACGGACACGCGCTCGCCTACGCGTCGCCGGAGGCCTCCAAGCTCCCGGGCTGGGCGGTCTACAAGAATCAGGCCTACGGAACGACCTACGAGCCCGCGGTGTTCATCTACAACAAGCGCCTCGTCACGGCCGACGAAGTCCCGCAGGATCACGCGGCGTTCGCGAAGCTGATTGCCACCAAGGTCGACAAGTTCAAGGGCAAGGTCACCACGTACGACATCGAGAAGAGCGGCGTCGGCTTCATGTTCGTCGTCCAGGACACCAAATACTTTCCCGGAATGAAGGACCTCGAGAAGGCCTTCGGCGCGTCGAGCTATCGCGTCTACGCCAGCACCGGCAACATGCTGGAGAAGGTCTCGTCGGGCGAGCACCTGCTGGGCTACAACGTGCTGGGATCGTACGCGCTGGTCCGGGCGAAAAAGGACCCGGCGCTCGGCGTCGTGCTGCCCAAGGACTACACGCTGGTGCTGTCGCGCGTGCTGTTCATCGGCAAGCAGGCGAAGAACCCGAACGCGGCGAAGCTATGGACCGACTACATCCTGTCGCAGCGCGGCCAGAAGCTGATCGGCGGCGACGTCGAGCTGTTCTCGATCAGGAGCGACGTCGACGCCGAGTACACGGCGGCGTCGCTGGCGAAGCAACTGGGCCCGAACATCAAGCCGATCCCGGTCAGCGCCGAGATCGTCGGCATGCTCGATCAGAAAAAGCGGCTCGAATTCCTCGGCGACTGGAAGGCCACGCTGCAGGCCGGAGCGAGCGGCAAGTAGATTCCGCGCCGGCGCGGGGCTGAGCGCGCCGGATTCCGGACATCCGCGGACGCCCCGCGTGCGGGCGTGTAGCGGGAGCCTCCATGCGCACTTCGGTCGTTGCGGCATTCCCCCGGGCCCTCACGATCCTGGTGACGGCCTCGGCCGTGCTCGCACCGCTGTCGCTGATCTTCTACCAGAGTTTCCTGACCGCGCCCTTTTTCGACGCGCGGAAGACGGTTGGCGTCGGCGCGTACGAGTTCATTTTCGCCGACTCCGACTTCTGGCAGGCGTCGCTCAACTCGCTGCTGATCGCGTCGACGATGGTGATCATCGCGGTGCCGCTGGGCGGCCTCCTCGCGTTCGTGATGGAGCGCACCGACCTGCCGGCTAAGCGCTGGATCGAGCCGCTGCTGCTGGTGCCGAGCTTCGTGTCGCCGATGGTGCTGGCTTTCGGATTCGTCGTCGCCGCGGGACCGGTCGGCTTCTACACGGTATGGGCGACCGAACTTTTCGGCGGAGCGCCATGGGGCATCTATTCGCTGACCGCCATAGGAATCATCGCCGGACTCACGCACGTGCCGAACGTCTACGTCTACGCGTCGGCGGCGCTGAAGAGCCTCGGTTCCGACGTCGAGGAAGCCGCCCGCGTCGCCGGCGCGTCGCCGTTCCGCGTCGCGCTGACCGTCAGTCTGCCGCTGATCCAGCCGGCGCTGCTGTTCGCCGCGGTTCTCGTGTTCTTCCTGGGCTTCGAACTCTTCGGCCTGCCGCTGGTGCTCGGCGACCCCGAGGGCCATCTGGTCCTCTCGACGTACCTGTACAAGCTGACCAACAAGCTCGGCACGCCGTCGTATCACCTGATGGCGGCGGTCGCGATCTGCATCGTCGCCGTCACCTTTCCGCTGGTGCTGCTGCAGCGCTTCCTGCTGCAGAACTCGCGCAAATACGCGACGATCAAGGGCAAGGCCGGCCGGATGCGCGAACTGCCGCTCGGCAAATGGAAGTGGATTGCCGGCGGCCTGATCGGCCTGTGGCTTTTCGTCGGCGTCATCGTCCCGCTGTCAGGCATAGCATTGCGCGCGTTCGTGACCAACTGGGGTTACGGCGCGAAGCTGTCGGAGGTGCTGACGCTGGAGCACTTCCAGTCGATCTGGGACGAACCGACGCTGGTGCGCGCGATCTGGAATACGATCCTGATCGGAACCGTCGGCGGCGCGATCGCCGTCGCGTGCTACACGGCGATCGGCTTTGCTACGCATCGCCGCAACGACGGCTGGTCGCGGTTCGTCGACTATCTGGTGCTGGTGCCGCGCGCCATCCCGGGGCTGCTGGCCGGTCTCGCATTTCTTTGGGTGTTCCTGTTCTTCCCGCCGCTGCAACCGTTGCGCACGACCATCTTCAGCATGTGGCTCGCGTACACCGTGGTGTGGCTCGCCTACGGCATGCGGCTCATTTCGTCATCGCTGCTCCAGGTCTCCACCGAACTGGAGGAGGCCGCCCGCACGGTGGGTGCCAGCCGCGGCACGATTTCGCGACAGATCACGCTGCCGCTGATCCGGCACGGGCTGGTCGCATCGTGGCTGCTGGTGTTCATGATTTTCGAGCGCGAATACTCGACCGGCGTGTACCTGCTGGCGCCGGGCACCGAGGTCATCGGCGCGCAACTCGTGTCGCTGTGGCAAGGGGGCGCGATCGACATAGTCGCCGCGCTGTCGTTCGTCAACGTCGTGCTTGTCGGTGTCGGCCTCGCGCTGGCGCTTCGCTTCGGCGTCAAGCTGCGCGACTGACCGTAAACACAAAGGAGCCGCTCATGGCGGAGCTCACCGTCACCGACCTGCACCTGACCTACGGCGACAATCCGATCCTGAAGGGCGTGTCGCTGACGCTCGATCGCGGCGAGGTCGTCTCGCTGCTGGGCCCGTCCGGCAGCGGCAAGACGACGCTGTTGCGCGCGGTGGCCGGTCTCGAGGTGCCGCATCAGGGATCGATCAGGATCGGCGACAAGGTCGTGTTCGACGGCGCCGCCGGCAACGACATCCCGGCCGAAAAGCGCAACCTGGGACTCGTATTCCAGTCGTACGCGCTGTGGCCGCACAAGACGGTATTCGACAACGTCGCGTACGGGTTGAAGCTGCGCAAGATCAGCGGCGCCGAGATCCAGACCCGGGTCACGAAGGCGCTGGAGCAACTGTCGCTCGGGCACCTGGCCGCGCGCTTTCCCCATCAGCTGTCCGGTGGTCAGCAGCAGCGCGTCGCGCTCGCCCGCGCGCTCGTCTACAACCCGCCGGTGATTCTGCTCGACGAGCCGCTGTCAAACCTCGACGCCAAGCTGCGCGAGGAGGCGCGGGCGTGGCTGCGCGAGCTGATCGTCACGATGCAGCTATCCGCACTCTGCGTGACGCACGACCAGGGCGAGGCGCTCGCGATGTCGGATCGGATCCTGCTGCTCAACAATGGTCGGATCGAGCAGCAGGGAACGCCGGAGCAGATGTACAGCGAACCGGGGACGCTGTTCACCGCCGATTTCATGGGCAGCAACAACCGCCTGAATGGCCGCGTCACCGAAGTCGGCGGCGGTCACGCGCTGATCGAGGGCGAAGGCTGGCGGCTGTGGGGCGCGGCGAAAGCGAGTGCGAAGGCCGGACAGGACGGCACCGCGATGATCCGTCTGGAGCGAATCCGCCTGGCCGCCGGACCCGGTGACAACCGGCTGCAAGCCGCGCTGACGACGTCGATGTACCTGGGCGACAAGTGGGAGCACCTGTTCCATCTCGGCGGGGCACGACTGCGCGCCTACGGCGACCGCCCGCTCGGCCGCGGCAATCATTGGCTCGAAGTGCCGCGCGAAGCGCTCTGGATTTTCTAGGGCCCGCCGGCTACAACGAAGGCCGGCCTCGGTGGCGCCGCGTCCATCGACGTCCGGCACGATGGCCGATCAGCTGTGCACCGACATCGGCAAATTCAAGCCCTTCGCCTGCGCGACTTCGATCGCCTTCGCGTAGCCGGCATCGGCATGCCGCATGACGCCGGTCGCCGGATCGTTCCACAGCACGCGCTCGATGCGCTTTGCGGCCGCCGGAGTACCGTCGCAGACGATGACCACGCCCGCATGCTGCGAATAGCCCATGCCGACGCCGCCGCCATGGTGCAGCGACACCCAGGTCGCGCCGCCGGCAGTGTTCAGCAGCGCATTGAGCAGCGGCCAGTCGGATACCGCGTCCGAGCCGTCGGCCATCGCCTCGGTCTCGCGGTTCGGGCTCGCCACGGAGCCGGTGTCGAGATGGTCGCGGCCGATGACGATCGGCGCCTTCAACTCGCCACTCGCGACCATCTGGTTGAAGGCAAGACCGGCCAGATGCCGCTCGCCGAGGCCGAGCCAGCAGATTCGGGCGGGCAGCCCCTGAAACGCGATCCGCTCGCGCGCCATGTCGAGCCAGCGATGAACGTGCGCGTTGCCCGGGAAGAGTTCCTTCACTTTGCGATCGGTACGGTAGATGTCCTCCGGATCGCCTGACAGCGCGACCCAGCGGAACGGCCCCTTGCCTTCGCAGAACAGCGGCCGGATGTAGGCCGGCACGAAGCCCGGGAACGCGAACGCGTCGGCCATGCCCTCGTCGAAGGCGACCTGCCGGATGTTGTTGCCGTAGTCGAACGTCGGGATGCCGTCGCGCTGGAACTCGAGCATCGCCCCGACATGCGCCTTGATCGAGCGCTTCGCCGCCGAGGTCAGTGCCGCATGCTGCGACGAATCGGCTTGCGCGGCGTGCCATCGTTCCACGGTCCAGCCCGATGGCAGATAGCCGTTGATGAGATCGTGCGCGGACGTCTGGTCGGTGACCATCGAAGGCCGGGGCTGCCCGCCGCGGCCGCGCCGCACGAGTTCCGGCAGGATGTCGGCGGCATTGCCGACGAGGCCGATCGATACCGGCTTTTTCGCCGCGCAGGCTTGGCGCAGCATCGCCAGCGCGTCGTCGAGATCGCGCGCCTGCCGGTCGAGGTAGCGCGTCGCGAGTCGCATCTCGATCCGGCTTTGCTGGCATTCGACGGCGAGCATCGAGGCGCCCGCCATCGTCGCCGCCAGCGGCTGCGCGCCGCCCATCCCGCCCAGTCCCGCGGTGAGGATCCATTTGTCGGCGAGTTCGCCGCCGAAGTGCTGGCGCCCCGCTTCGGCGAAGGTCTCGTAGGTTCCCTGGACGATGCCCTGGCTGCCGATGTAGATCCACGAGCCAGCCGTCATCTGGCCGAACATCATCAGCCCCTTCCGATCGAGCTCGTTGAAGCACTCCCACGTCGCCCATTTCGGGACGAGGTTCGAATTCGCGATCAGCACGCGCGGCGCGTCGGCGTGCGTTTTGAACACGCCGACCGGCTTGCCCGACTGGATCAGCAGCGACTCGTCGTCGTCCAACTCGCGCAGCGCGGCGACGATGGCGTCGAAGCACTCCCAGTTGCGCGCCGCGCGGCCGATGCCGCCATAGACCACGAGCTCCTTCGGATTCTCGGCCACCTCGGGGTCGAGATTGTTCATCAGCATCCGCAGCGGCGCTTCGGTAAGCCACGACTTCGCGCTTCTTTCGCTGCCGCGCGGGGCGCGGACGACGCGGTCGGCGTATCGCGTGCCGTTGTTCCTTGAGGGAACCGCAGTGGCGATGGAATGCGGGTCGTCGCGATGCATGGTCGGCTCCGGAGGTGCGATGAGTGGCGGCAAAGCCGTAATTGTCGCCCAGACCGGGGATTGCGTCACGCGGGCTTCGCGCCGCCGCTTAGCGCCCCGCCAACGTCGGTGCGAATCGCGCGAACTCGCCGCGTTCCACGATCAGCCGCATCGCCTCGAGATCCGGCGCGAACGCGCGGTCACGATCCCAGAACGCCGCGGCGGAACGGATCAAGGTCATCGCCTCGACGAGCGGCTTCGACGTC
>JAAFGU010000457.1 GCA_010365205.1 Aromatoleum sp.
GCACCGCGACCGCGGGCAGCGGTGCCGCCTCCAGCCAATCGGCCGTAAGCCGTCCGTCTCCATCGATCGCGCAGACCCGCCAGATGCCGGTAAAGACGCTTTCCTGAATCCGGTACGCGGGCGTCCCGGCGACCTGGATCGAGACCTCGCCCTCGCCAAGGACCTCGTTCACGATCGTCAGCGCGCGCGCCGGCGTTCCGTGCAAATTGAGTCGCGGTCCGGGCGTGCCGGCGGTCGGGTCCCAGCGCGACAACTCCGCCAGGTAGCCGGCCAGGGTATCGCGCGCGCGCGCAAGCATGTCCGGTTCGGCCGCCTCGGGCACGAGCGGCATGCGAAACGTATTCATGTCGCGCGGCATCTCGAGGTACTGCAGCTCCTCGTCTTCGACCGGCTGCGAGCCCGACCCCACCATGCGCACGGGCAGCGGAAAGTCCTTCATCTTGCCTCCTGTCGAATGACGTCACGCATGGCATTCGCCCGCGCCTTCGCCTTCACCCTTGACGGCAATCCCGACGGTCGGCGCGCGTTTGGGCGCGGCCTTCATCAGGTGCCCGACTTCGGTCATGTACTCGTCCCAGTTGCGCAGGCCGTCGACGGCGCCCACGTACTTCCCGTCGGCCAGGATCACGAACGCCGGCCAGCGGCGGAATCCGTAGCGGACGCAGTGTTCGCGCGCCGCCTCCGGTAACAGCACGCCGACGGCAAGCCGCGGCGCGAACGCGCGTGCAATCTCCGGCACGATCACCGCGAGATCGAGGGTCTCCTTGTAGCGGAAAGGGTCCTCCAGAAACAGCAGCAGCGTGCGGCCGGGGCGCGCCGCGAACGCCTCGAAGTTCGCGCTGCGCACATCGGTGAATCCGTGCCGCGTGAACAGCTGCGCGATCAACGGATAGGCCATCGCGTCCGCGCCCGCGGCGAGCGGCATCGTGATCGTCATGAGCGGGGTCCTTTGAGATGGTCGGGCAGCTGCGGCTCGCGGCCGACGAGATCGGCGAAATGCGCGTCGACATTGACCTCGCCCGCAAGCACGGCGTCGAGCGCGTCGAGCGCCGCGGTGGTTTGCGCGGCTTCCTCGGCCGAGAGCACCCGGACCGCGGACCCCTGAAAGGCCAGCACCCAAGCGCCAACCGGTTGCGCGCCGACGAGTTGCAGGTCGATTTGCTGGCGCTGGCCGCGGCCCTCGCATTCGGCCACTTCGTCCCACGCGCTCAGCACCCGCATCGGAACGCCGATGCACATGATCAATGTTCTCCTTCGCGCCGCCGTTCGAGCACGCGCGGATCGCCCACCCGGCAGGCGTCGGCTACCGATGGGCGCCCGGATTCGTAGACCTCGAGGGCAAGGGAAGTGGCGTTCAGGTGCTCATACGGAGCACCGGGGACTCGCGGGGTTCCGGGGTAGCCCCAAGTCGCCAGCTGTTGCGCGGCGAGCGCCACCGCTTCGGGAAGGCGGGCCCTGACCGCTTCACGCAGGCTGCCGCCGAAATCGTCGAGCTCCACCGGCTGCACGCCGATGGCGACAATGGATTCCGGGCCGCGGCCGTTGAGCTGGGCCAGCGCCAGGATGTCGTTGAAGCCGGTCTGATGCGGCGAGAGTTTGGTGCGGCCCCACGCCGGCACGTCGGCGTCGCGGAGCAACTTGAGCGTGCCCGGAGGCAGCTTGAAGTCGATCGCGTCGAACACGAGCACGTGCCTTGTCGCGGCGACCTGCTCGTACAGATTGAGGCCCAGCGTGCCGCCGTCTTGCAGCGTCACGGTCTCAGGAAAGGAAAACGCCTCGTGCAGCGCCTCCACCGCACGCACGCCGAAGCCCTCGTCGGCCCACAGCACGTTGCCGATCCCGAGCACCAGTACTTCACGGCGGGCCGCCACCCTTCCTCCTGTTACGCTCCTGGTTACAGGGAGAAGGCTACCGTCCCGGGCGCCGGGCGTATTGCGCTACGTCAAAGGCCGCCGTAAGCGGTGCGGCGATCGCCGGAACGCCGCACTTGCGGTGCCTCGCGGCCGGCGAAAACGCCGACGCCCGCACGTGGCGGGCGTCGCGTCGGAGCGGCCAGCGGCTAGCGTTTCGCAACCAGCG
>JAAFGU010000458.1 GCA_010365205.1 Aromatoleum sp.
GCCCGGCACGTAGACGCCGACACGATCGAGTGGCGTCACCCGCTGGCCGAATTCGCTCCCGTCCGGATCGCGGAACGACCACGACGCCTGTTTCTGCCGCTCGTGAAAGGCGCGGATACGCGCCGCTGCCGTCTCCAGCGCCGAGCGCTGAGCGCTTGGCAGCGAATCGAACGCGACGCGCATTTCGGCTGCCGTGATTTCCAGGGCGGCGACCGAAGGCGCCGACAGCCGGTCGAACTTCGCCGTCCAGTCGAGGACCGCCGCGTCGCCGCGCGCGCGGACGTCACTGATGATCGCGGCCACCGCGACGTCGACGCCTGAGTCCTGCGCCGACTCGAAGGCAGCGAGCGCGGCAAGCTCGGCGGCGAACTGCGGCGCCGCCGAATCGAGGCGGCGGATCGTCAGCCGGTTCGTCAAACTCGCGTCCGGGGCGTTCATTGCGCGGCCTCGAGGACCCCGCGGCGCGCGGTCACGGCCTGCGAGATCGAGTCGAGCAGCGGCTGCACGATGTCGCGCTTCAACTTCAACGCCGCCGGATTCACGATGAGGCGCGCGCTGATCGGCATGATGTCCTCGACCACGACCAGATCGTTCGCCTTCAGCGTGTTCCCGGTCGAGACCAGGTCGACGATCACGTCGGCCAGCCCGGTCAGCGGCGCGAGCTCCATCGAGCCGTAGAGCTTGATCAGGTCGACGTGCATGCCCTTGGCCGCGAAATGCTCGCGCGCCGTCTTCACGTACTTGGTCGCCACGCGAATCCGCGCGCCGCGCTGGATCGTGCCGGCCCAGTCGTAGCCGCGCCGGGTCGCCACGGCCATCCGGCAGCGGCCGATCTCGAGGTCGAGCGGCAGGTAGAGGCCGTCGCCGCCATGTTCGAGCAGCACGTCCTTTCCGGCGACGCCGAGATCGGCCGCGCCGTACTGGACGTAAGTCGGGACATCGGACGCGCGAACGATCAGCAGGGTGATCCCCGGCGAGTTGGTGCCGATGATCAGCCTGCGCGAGGTCTCCGGGTCGGCAGAAGGCACGAGCCCCGCCGCCGCGAGCAGCGGCAGCGTTTCGTCGAAGATGCGTCCCTTGGACAGGGCGAGGGTAAGCGTCGGCACGGGAGAATGCTGCAGCGAAAAGACCTCATTCTACCGGAGGCCGCCCTCAGGTCGCCCTCACAGCCGCCGCCACCGCGACGCGCTCAGGCCGGGGGACGCTGGTGGGCCGGTGCGTGGTCCCGCTCATGTGCCAACCGGCCGCCGACCCAGGTCGCGCGGATCGCCCGGTCGTCCCCCAGCGTCATCAGCACGGCGAGCGCCTCATGCACCGAATTGCAGAACGGCATACGGTAGCGCAACAGTGGCGTAGCCGCGAGATCGAGCACCGCGATGTCCGCCTCGTGGCCGGTCTCGAGACCGCCGATCACGCCGTCGAGGTCGAGCGCCTGAGCGGCGCCGCGGGTCGCGAGCCACAGCGCCTGTGCCGCCGTGAGCGCGAACCCGGTGTGCCGCGCGACCTTGTACGCCTCGTTCATCGTCGCCAGCATCGACAAGGTGGTGCCGCCGCCAACGTCGGTGGCCAGCGCCACGCGCACCGGACGCGGCGCCCGCTTGGCGTCTGCCATCCGGAAATGGCCGCTGCCGAGAAAGTTGTTCGACGTCGGGCAATGGGCGAGCGCGGCGCCGGCGTCGAAGAGGCGCTGCCACGCATCTTCGGCGAGATGGATGCCGTGGCCGAAGACGCTGCGCCTGCCGACGAGTCCGTGCCGCGCGTAGACGTCCAGGTAATCGGCGGCGCCCGGGAACAGCCGCCGCACCCAGGCGATTTCCTCGATCGTCTCGGCCAGATGTGTCTGCACGTAGACGCCCGGATGTTCGCGCACCAGCGCCCCCGCCGCGGCGAGCTGCTCCGGCGTGGACGCCGGCGCGAAGCGCGGCGTGACCGCGTAGGCAAGGCGGCCGCGGCCATGCCAGCGGGCGATCAGCGCTTTCGAATCGTCGTAGCCGGATTGCGCGGTGTCCGTCAGCGCCGCCGGCGCGTGCCGGTCCATCAGCGCCTTG
>JAAFGU010000459.1 GCA_010365205.1 Aromatoleum sp.
GAGCGATCCGCCTTCTTCGATATTGCGCGCGGCGCCGAAGAAGCGCTTCGGACGCTGGAGCGCGTTGCTGTCGACGCCGCCCGACAGCACTTTGCCCGACGGCGGCACGATCGTGTTGTAGGCGCGCGCGAGGCGGGTAATCGAATCGAGCAGGATGACGACGTCCTTCTTGTGCTCGACGAGGCGCTTCGCTTTCTCGATCACCATTTCGGCGACCTGCACGTGGCGCTGCGCCGGCTCGTCGAACGTCGACGAGATCACTTCTCCGTGCACCGACCGCTGCATGTCGGTGACTTCTTCGGGCCGCTCGTCGATCAGCAAGACGATGAGGTAGATCTCGGGGTGGTTCTTCGTGATGCTGTTCGCGATGTTCTGCAGCAGCATCGTCTTGCCGGTGCGCGGGGGCGCGACGATGAGGCCGCGCTGACCCTTGCCGATCGGCACCATCAGGTCGAGCACGCGCGCCGACAGGTTGTCGCCCTCGGTTTCGAGCGCGATGCGCGATTGGGGATACAGCGGCGTGAGGTTCTCGAAGAAGACTTTCTCGCGGGCCCGTTCGGGCGGCTCGAAGTTGACCGCTTCAACCTTGATGAGCGCGAAGTAGCGCTCGCCGTCCTTCGGGGGGCGAATCTGGCCCGACACGGTGTCGCCCGTGTGCAGGTCGAACTTGCGGATCTGCGATGGGGACACGTAGATGTCGTCCGGTCCGGGCAGGTAGTTGTAGTCCGGCGCCCGCAGGAAGCCGAAGCCGTCGGGCAGCGTCTCGAGGACGCCTTCGGAGAAGATCAGGCCGCTTTTTTCGGCGCGCGCCTTGAGGATCTCGAAGATGAGCTCCTGTTTGCGCATGCCGGTCGCGCCGGGCACGTCCAGCTGCTTCGCGATCTTGGTGAGCTCACCGACGTTCATGTCCTTGAGCGTCGAGAGCTCGATCTTCTCTATCTTGTCCGGGGCTCTCTCCGGGGCCGCTGTTGCGGCGCCGTTTCCGCGGGGTTGTTCACCAGCCGGTCGATCATTCTCCACAGTTCGTCCAGTCCTTCGCCCGTGACCGCCGAGACCGGCAGCACGGAATTCTCAAATACGGATTCGAGTTGCCTCAGGGCGCGGATCCGTTCGCCGCGCGCGAGTTTGTCGATCTTGGTTGCCACGATGGCGGCGGCGCCGACGACCGCCGTATGAATCCACTGCCAGGCCGCGCGATCGCTCGCCAGGCCGGGGTGCCGCGCGTCCACCAGCAGAATGCCGGAGGCGTGTTCGCGCGCGAAGTAGTCGCGCGTCAGCGCCTCGAACTCTTCCGACGCCTGACGGCCGCCGCGCGCGTAGCCGTAGCCAGGGAGATCCACCAGATAGAACGGCTTGGCGCCACCCCGCGCAACGCGAAAGACATTGGCCAGCCGTGTTTTGCCGGGCGCGGCGCTCGTGCGCGCCAGCTTCTGGCGGACGAGCGCGTTGATCAGGCTCGATTTGCCGACATTCGATCGGCCGATCATCGCCACTTCCGGCGTGCCGTCGCGCGGCAGACCGTCTGCCGCGGCGGCGCTCGTTACGAACTCAGCAGCTATCTTCAGTGGGTAATGGTGTCGTCGACGATGTCGACCGGCTCGACCTGCGCTTCCGCGGGCAGGCGGCCCGCCAGCGGCTCGGTCAGCGCAATCTTCAGGACCTCGTCCATGGTCTGGACCATGTAGACGTTCAATGCGTCCAGCACGTTCTTCGGAATGTCCGCCAGGTCCCGCTCGTTGTCCTTCGGCACGATGATGTTCTTGAGGCCGGCGCGGTGCGCAGCGAGGATCTTCTCTTTGATGCCGCCGATCGGCAGCACCTTGCCGCGGAGGGTGATTTCGCCCGTCATCGCGACGTCCTTGCGGATCGGCACGCGCGTGAGCGCCGACACGAGCGCGGTCGCCAGCGTGATGCCGGCGGACGGCCCGTCCTTCGGAATCGCACCTTCCGGCACGTGGATGTGCACGTCGGTCTTGCGGTTGAAGTCCTTCTGGATACCGTACTCTTCAGCCTTCGTGCGCACGTAGCTCATCG
>JAAFGU010000033.1 GCA_010365205.1 Aromatoleum sp.
TCGCGATGGAAGAGGGATTGCGTTTCGCGATCCGCGAGGGTGGGCGCACGGTGGGCGCCGGCGTGGTGGCGAAAGTCATCGAATAACGACGAAACAGCGAAAGGGTGGACGTGGCGAACGAATTCTCCACGGAGGCGACGATTCCTCCACCCGTTTGCGGGAGTACGACAGGCCAGTAGCTCAATTGGCAGAGCGGCGGTCTCCAAAACCGCAGGTTGGGGGTTCGATTCCCTCCTGGCCTGCCACGTGGCAGGTTACAAAACGGCACGCAACAAAGGACAAGGGACAGAAATCAGAACCGCCGGATGCGCCGCGCCGCGAAACCGATGCATGGCCGCGCTTTCACTTTCTGACGGCTGACATCTGAAAGCTGAATGATCGACAAACTGAAGATTGCTTTGGCAGTGGCATGCGTAATTGCCGGAGTGGGCGCGTACTACTATTTCGCCGAAATGGCGCAGGTGCTGCGGGTGCTGATGGTGCTGGGCGGTCTTGTTGCCGCCGGCGTCGTCGCGTGGTTGTCCACGCCGGGCAAGGAGTTCTTCACTTTCGCGCAGGAAGCGTGGCAGGAAGCGGGCCGCGTATCGTGGCCGACGCGCAAGGAGACGATGCAGACCACGGCGATCGTGTTCGTCTTCGTCACGATCATGGCAATGTTCCTGTTCGCCATCGATTCGACGCTGGCGTGGATCGTGAAATTGATGACCGGACGGGGCGAGTGATGAGCAAGAAGTGGTTCGTCGTCCACGCCTACTCGGGTTTCGAGAAAAGCGTCCAGCGCGCGTTGATCGAGCGGATCAAACGGTCGGACCTGGCCGACCAGTTCGGTCAAATCCTGGTACCGGTGGAGGAAGTCGTCGAGATGAAGGCTGGCCAGAGGGCGATCAGCGAGCGCAAGTTCTTCCCCGGTTACGTGCTGGTGGAGATGGAGATGACCGACGACAGCTGGCACCTCGTGAAGAGCACGCCGAAGGTGACCGGTTTCGTCGGCGGAACGGCCAACAAACCGACGCCGATCACGCAGAAAGAAGTCGACGCGATCCTGCGCCAGGTGCAGGAAGGCGTCGAAAAGCCGCGCCCGAAGGTGCTGTTCGAGATGGGCGAGGCGGTGCGCGTGAAGGAAGGACCGTTCACCGACTTCCACGGCAACGTCGAGGACGTGAATTACGAGAAGAGCAAGCTGCGGGTGTCGGTGACGATCTTCGGACGGTCGACACCGGTGGAATTGGATTTTTCGCAGGTGGAAAAGGCCTGATTTCGATTGTTGATTTTTTGGGGAGGGCGAGGCTGCCCGCTTGCACCCACCGGGAGAAATAAATGGCGAAGAAAATAGTCGGTTTCATCAAGCTGCAGGTGCCGGCGGGGAAAGCGAACCCCAGCCCGCCGATCGGCCCCGCGCTCGGCCAGCGCGGCCTCAACATCATGGAATTCTGCAAGGCGTTCAACGCCAAGACGCAGAAGCTCGAAGCGGGCCTGCCGATCCCGGTCGTGATCACGGCTTACGCGGACAAGAGCTTCACGTTCGTGATGAAGACGCCGCCGGCCACGATCCTGATCAAGAAGGCGGCGAAGGTCGAGAAGGGCAGCAGCCGGCCGCATACCGACAAGGTCGGCAAGCTGACGCGAGCCCAGGCCGAGGAGATCGCGAAGGCAAAGCAGCCCGATCTCACGGCGGGTGATCTGGACGCCGCGGTCCGCACGATCGCCGGCAGCGCGCGCAGCATGGGCATCACGGTCGAAGGGGTGAAGTGATCATGGCCACCGAACAGAAGCTGCCGAAGCTGTCCAAACGCATGAAGGCGGTCCGCGCCAAGGTGGACCGCAGCAAGGCCTATCCGGTCGACGAAGCGCTGAAGCTCGTCAAGGAAACGGCCGTCGCCAAGTTCGACGAGTCGGTCGACGTCGCGGTCAACCTCGGCGTCGATGCAAAGAAGTCCGATCAGACGGTGCGCGGCTCGGTGGTGCTGCCCGCCGGCACCGGCAAGAAGGTTCGCGTCGCCGTGTTTGCGCAGGGCGACAAGGCGAAGGCGGCGCAGGAAGCCGGCGCCGACATCGTCGGCTTCGACGACCTCGCTGCACGGGTCAAGGAAGGATTCATGGACTTCGACGTCGTGATCGCGACGCCGGACGCGATGAAGGTCGTGGGCCAGCTGGGCCAGATCCTCGGTCCCCGCGGCCTGATGCCGAACCCGAAGGTCGGCACCGTGACGCCGGACGTGGTCACCGCGGTGAAGAACGCCCGCGCGGGCCAGGTGCAGTACCGCACGGACAAGGGCGGCATCGTTCAATGCACGATCGGCCGCGCGTCGTTCGGCCCGGACCAGCTGAAATCCAACCTGCTTGCGCTGATCGAGGCGCTCAACAAGGCGAAGCCCGCCGGCACCAAGGGCATATACCTGAAGAAGGTGAGCCTCTCCTGCACGATGGGCGCCGGCGTCCGCGTCGAGACGTCGAGCCTCACGCAACAGGCCGCACCGTAACGATTGTGAGAACGGATTTTGAGGGAACGGCGTGGCGGCAACGCTGCGACGGACCGTCAAAGACCGCAGGAGCGCCCGCCGATTTCCGGATGGGGGCTTAAAAGCCGGCAGGTTCGGCGTCCTGCGCAGATGGTGCCCCGAAAACAGGATTTTCCTGACGTAAGGTCACCGTGGGAACCGTCCGGAAAAACGGACGGCAGGTGGGGCCGAGAGCGGCAGCCGTTGCATCAGAGGCGCTCGCGGCCCCGAACGTACAGGAGGTAGACCTTGAGTCTCAACCTGCAGGAGAAGCAAGCGGTAGTCGCGGAAGTCGCGAAGCAGGTCGCCGGCGCTCAGGCCATCATCATGGCCGAGAACCGCGGCATGGCCGTCGCCGACATGACGCTTCTCCGCGCGAAGGCACGGGCTTCGGGCGTGTATTTCCGGGTGGTCAAGAATACCCTGGTGCGCCGCGCGGTCGTCGATACGCCGTTCGCTTCGCTGGCCGACAAGATGGTCGGTCCGCTGGCTTACGGCATCGGCCCCGACCCCGTTGCGGTGGCGAAGGTCTTGAACGACTTCGCCAAAGGCAACGAGAAGTTCGTAATCGCCGGCGGTGCCATGCCGGGCCAGATGATGTCCGCCAAGGACATCGCCGCGCTCGCATCGCTGCCTTCGCGCGAACAGCTGATCGCGAAGTTGCTCGGCACCATGCAGGCGCCCATCGCGAAATTCGTCCGCACACTCAACGAGGTGCCGTCGAAGTTCGTCCGGGCGCTCGCCGCCGTGCGCGATGCGAAGCAGGCGGCGTAACCGCGCCTGCCCCACGATTGCCTAATTTCACCCTACGATTCAGGAGAACGACATGTCCGCAGTCCAAACCGAAATTCTCGACAAAGTTGCGTCGATGACGGTCCTCGAGCTCTCCGAGCTCATCAAGGCGATGGAAGAAAAGTTCGGCGTCTCGGCCGCTGCCGCCGTCGCCGTTGCCGGGCCGGCTGCCGGAGCCGCACCGGCTGCAGCCGTCGAAGAGCAGACCGAGTTCACCGTCATGCTGACCTCGTTCGGCGAGAACAAAGTCAACGTCATCAAGGCCGTGCGCGAACTGACGGGCCTCGGCTTGAAAGAAGCGAAGGACCTGGTCGACGGCGCGCCGAAGCCGGTCAAGGAAGGCGTCAACAAGGCCGATGCCGAAGCCGCCAGGAAGAAGCTGGAAGAAGCCGGCGCCAAGGCCGAGGTCAAGTAACGGCAAGACGGCGTTCGACGGGCCGGCGTGGGAAGTCGGCCTTACGCAGCTTCGTCGAGCGCCGCTTCGACTCCGGGCATCCCGCGGAACTTGCGGGCGTCCGAGAGGCCGAAGACGAGCGGATCCCAGGGTCCGCTCCTCTTCGTCTTCTGAAGCGACTGCAGGGGACAGGCATGGTCGGGTGGCGCTGATGCAGGCGCCACCGTCCGCCAGCGGTTGGTAGAGGCCAACCACCAAGCCAGGGAGTGCAACGCTCCCGACCAGTCGATGAACGATGGGCCCCGCCGCGACCGGCGGGGTCGATGAGACCGGGTGCAGACCTTGCGCCGCGGCTCGAGTGATCCGGAGAAGGCATGCCTACCGAAGCGACGACCTCCCACCAGTATTCGTTCACGGAAAAGAAACGCATCCGCAAGAGCTTCGCCAAGCGCGCCAGCGTGCTGCCGGTGCCGTTCCTGCTCGAGACTCAGCTTGCGTCGTACCGCGCGTTCCTGCAGCAGGACACGGCGGTCGAGTATCGCAAGAACGAGGGGCTGCAGGCCGCGTTCACGTCGATCTTCCCGATCTCGAGCCACTCGGGCAACGCCCGCCTCGAGTTCGTGAGCTTTTCGCTGCTGCCGCCGGCCTTCGACGTCACCGAATGCCAGCAGCGCGGCCTTACCTTCTGCTCGGCGCTGCGCGCCAAGGTACGGCTGACAATCATGGACAAGGAAGCGTCCAAGCCCACGGTAAAGGAAGTGAAGGAACAGGAGGTCTACATGGGCGAAATTCCGCTCATGACGGACAACGGCTCGTTCGTGATCAACGGCACCGAGCGCGTGATCGTGTCGCAGCTCCATCGCTCGCCCGGGGTGTTCTTCGAGCACGACCGCGGCAAGACGCACAGCTCCGGCAAGCTGCTGTTCTCGGCCCGCGTGATTCCGTACCGCGGCTCCTGGCTCGACTTCGAATTCGACCCGAAGGATTTCCTGTTCTTCCGCGTCGACCGCCGCCGGAAGATGCCGGTGACGACGCTGCTGAAGGCGATCGGCCTCACCAACGAGGACATCCTGAAACAGTTCTTCGTGTTCGACACTTTCCATCTGTCGGCGAAGGGCGTGCAGCTCGAATTCGTTCCCGAGCGCCTGAAGGGCGAGATGGCCCGTTTCGACGTCGTCGGCAAGGACGGCAAGGTCGTCGTGCCGCGCGACAAGCGCATCACGGCGAAGCACATTCGCGATCTCGTCGACAGCGGCCTCAAGAAGGTCGCGGTGCCGGCGGACTACATCGTCGGCCGCGCACTCGCCACCAGCATCGTCGACCAGACCACCGGCGAAGTGCTGGCAAAGGCCAACGACGAGATCACCGAAGAGCTGCTGCAGAAGCTGTCCGACGGCGGGGTACCGTCAATCCAGACCATCTACACCAACGACCTCGACCAGGGTGCGTACATCTCGCAGACGCTGCGCAGCGACGACACCCCCGATCAGACCGCGGCCCGCGTCGGGATCTACCGGATGATGCGGCCGGGCGAGCCGCCGACCGAGGACGCCGTCGAAGCGCTGTTCCACGGACTCTTCTTCTCGGAGGAGCGCTACGACCTGTCCGCCGTGGGCCGGATGAAGTTCAACCGTCGCGTTGGCCGCAGCGAGTTGAAGGGCAAGGGCACGCTGACCAACGAAGATATCATCGCCGTCATCAAGATTCTGGTGGAGCTGCGCAACGGCCGCGGTGAAATCGACGACATCGACCATCTCGGCAACCGCCGCGTGCGCTCGGTCGGCGAACTCGCCGAGAATCAGTTCCGGTCGGGCCTCGTCCGCGTCGAGCGCGCGGTGAAGGAACGCCTGGGCCAGGCCGAAAGCGACAACCTGCTGCCGCACGACCTGATCAACGCCAAGCCGATATCGGCCGCGATCAAGGAATTCTTCGGCTCGTCCCAGCTGTCGCAGTTCATGGACCAGACGAACCCCCTGTCCGAAATCACGCACAAGCGCCGCGTTTCCGCGTTGGGGCCCGGCGGCCTGACGCGCGAACGCGCGGGTTTTGAGGTGCGAGACGTGCACCCGACCCACTACGGCCGGGTCTGCCCGATCGAGACGCCGGAAGGCCCGAACATCGGCCTGATCAACTCGCTGGCGCTGTACGCCCGCACCAACGAGTACGGCTTTCTTGAAACGCCGTACCGCAAGGTCATTCGCGGCAAGGTGACCGACGAGATCTCGTACCTGTCCGCGATCGAGGAAGGCGCCTTCGTGATCGCGCAGGCGAACGCAACGCTCGACAAGACCGGCAAGCTGAAGGACGAACTCGTATCCTGCCGCAGCAAGAACGAGTTCATGCTGTCGACGCCGGACAAGGTCGACTACATGGACGTCGCGCCGGCGCAGATCGTGTCGGTGGCCGCGTCGCTGATACCGTTCCTCGAGCACGACGATGCGAACCGCGCTCTGATGGGCTCGAACATGCAGCGGCAGGCCGTGCCGTGCCTTCGTGCCGAGAAGCCGCTGGTCGGCACAGGCGTCGAGCGCACCGCAGCCGTCGATTCGGGCACGGCGGTGCAGGCGCGCCGGGGCGGCAAGGTCGACTACATCGACGCCAACCGCATCGTCGTCCGCGTCCATGACGCCGAGACGCAGGCGGGCGACGTCGGCGTGGACATCTACAACCTGACCAAGTACACGCGCAGCAACCAGAACACGAACATCAACCAGCGCCCGCTGGTGAAGATCGGCGACATCATCGCCCGCGGCGACGTGATCGCCGACGGCGCGTCGACGGACATGGGAGAACTGGCGCTCGGCCAGAACATGCTGGTCGCGTTCATGCCGTGGAACGGCTACAACTACGAGGACTCGATCCTGATCAGCGAGCGCGTCGTCGCCGACGACCGCTACACGTCGATCCACATCGAGGAGCTCTCGGTCGTCGCCCGCGACACCAAGCTCGGTCCCGAGGAAATCACACGCGACATTTCGAGCCTCGGCGAATCGCAGCTGGGCCGCCTCGACGACTCCGGCATTATCTATATCGGGGCCGAAGTCGAGGCCGGCGACGTGCTGGTCGGCAAGGTCACCCCCAAGGGCGAGACACAGCTGACGCCGGAAGAAAAGCTGCTCCGCGCGATCTTCGGCGAGAAGGCGTCCGACGTGAAGGACACCTCGCTACGCGTGCCGTCGGGCATCTCCGGCACCGTGATCGACGTCCAGGTCTTCACCCGCGAGGGGATCGAGCGCGACAAGCGCGCCGCCCAGATCATCGAAGACCAGCTGAAGGACTACAAGAAGGACCTGAACGACCAGCTGCGCATCGTCGAGAACGATGCGTTCGCGCGGATCGAGAAACTGCTGCTCGGCAAGACCGTCAACGGCGGGCCCAAGCGGATCGCCAAGGGCACGAAGCTCACGAAGGACTACGTCGACGGCGTCAATCGCTACGACTGGTTCGACATCCGGCTTTCGGGCGAGGAGTCGGCACGTCAGCTCGAGGCGATGAAGGAATCGCTGGCCCAGCTGCGCATCCGCTTCGACGCGATGTTCGAGCAGAAGAAGAAGAAGCTGACGCAGGGTGACGAGCTGCCCCCCGGCGTGCAGAAGATGGTCAAGGTGTACGTCGCGGTGAAGCGCCGCCTGCAGCCGGGCGACAAGATGGCCGGCCGCCACGGCAACAAGGGGGTCGTGTCGAAGATCGTTCCGGTCGAGGACATGCCGTACATGGCCGACGGCACGCCCGTCGACATCGTCCTGAATCCGCTCGGCGTGCCGTCGCGGATGAACGTTGGACAGATTCTCGAGGTGCATCTGGGGTGGGCCGCCAAGGGCTTGGGCCGCAAGATCGACGACATGCTGAAGGCGGAGGCGAAGGCGGCCGACGTGCGCAAGTTCCTCGAGAAGATCTACAACACGACCGGCAAGCCGGAAGAGCTCGACACGCTCGATGACGGCGAGATCGCCCGTCTGGCCGGCAATCTCACCGGCGGCGTGCCGTTCGCGACGCCGGTGTTCGACGGCGCGACCGAGGTCGAGATCAAGGGCATGCTCGAACTCGCCGGTCTGCCGCGCTCCGGTCAGATCACGCTGCACGACGGCCGCACCGGCGAGGCTTTCGACCGCCAGGTCACCGTCGGCTACATGCACGTGCTGAAGCTGCACCATCTGGTCGACGACAAGATGCACGCGCGCTCGACCGGCCCGTACAGCCTCGTCACCCAGCAGCCGCTCGGCGGCAAGGCGCAGTTCGGCGGCCAGCGCTTCGGCGAAATGGAAGTCTGGGCGCTCGAAGCCTATGGCGCGGCCTACACGCTGCAGGAGATGCTCACGGTCAAGTCCGACGACGTCAACGGCCGCACCAAGGTGTACGAGAACATCGTCAAGGGCGAGCACAAGATCGAAGCCGGGATGCCGGAGTCGTTCAACGTGCTGGTAAAGGAAATCCGCTCGCTGGCGATCGACATCAACCTGGAGCGGTTTTGACCGGAACGCATTGCCACGGAGGACACGGAGTACACGGAGGAATGCAGGTGATTTGTCTTACTCCATTCACTCCGTTTACTCCGTGGCGACACAAGTCTGAAGCAACTCCGACACGAATCATTCGGGAGTACGCATGAAAGCACTGCTCGATCTTTTCAAGCAGGTAACGCAGGAAGAAGAATTCGACGCGATCAAGACCGGCCTCGCATCGCCGGAGAAGATCCGTTCCTGGTCGTACGGCGAAGTGAAGAAACCGGAGACGATCAACTACCGGACCTTCAAGCCGGAGCGCGACGGTCTGTTCTGCGCCAAGATCTTCGGGCCCGTGAAGGACTACGAGTGCCTGTGCGGCAAGTACAAGCGCCTGAAGCATCGCGGCGTGATCTGCGAGAAGTGCGGCGTGGAAGTCACGCTGGCCAAGGTCCGCCGCGAGCGGATGGGCCACATCGAGCTCGCGTCGCCGGTAGCGCACATCTGGTTCCTCAAGAGCCTGCCGTCGCGGATGGGGATGGTGCTCGACATGACGCTGCGCGACATCGAGCGCGTCCTGTATTTCGAGGCGTACGTCGTGACCGACCCTGGCCTGACTCCGCTGAATCGCGCGCAGCTCCTCACCGAGGACGACTACCTCGCCAAGCTGGAGCAGCACGGCGACGACTTCTCGGCGTCGATGGGCGCGGAAGGCATTCGCGAGCTGCTGAAGGCGCTCGACGTCCCGCACGAGATCGAGCGGCTGAGGAAGGAGCTCGAGACGACCGGCTCCGACACCAAGATCAAGAAGATCGCGAAGCGCCTCAAGGTGCTCGAGGCGTTCCACAAGTCGGGCATCAAGCCGGAGTGGATGATTCTCGAGGTGCTGCCGGTGCTGCCGCCGGAACTCCGTCCGCTGGTCCCGCTGGACGGGGGCCGTTTCGCGACGTCGGATCTCAACGACCTGTATCGCCGCGTGATCAACCGAAACAACCGGCTGAAGCGCCTGCTCGAACTGAAAGCGCCCGACATCATCGTCCGCAATGAAAAGCGGATGCTGCAGGAGGCCGTCGATTCGCTGCTCGACAACGGACGTCGCGGCAAGGCGATGACCGGCGCCAACAAGCGTCCGCTGAAGTCGCTGGCCGACATGATCAAGGGCAAGGGCGGCCGTTTCCGCCAGAACCTGCTCGGCAAGCGCGTCGACTACTCCGGACGCTCGGTCATCGTCGTCGGCCCGCAGCTGAAGCTTCACCAGTGCGGCCTGCCGAAGCTGATGGCGCTCGAGCTGTTCAAGCCCTACATCTTCAACAAGCTCGAAACCATGGGTCTCGCCACGACGATCAAGGCGGCGAAGAAGATGGTAGAAGCGCAGGAGCCCGTGGTCTGGGACATCCTGGAAGACGTGATCCGCGAGCATCCGGTGATGCTGAACCGCGCGCCGACGCTGCACCGGCTGGGCATCCAGGCGTTCGAACCGGTGCTGATCGAAGGCAAGGCGATCCAGCTGCACCCGCTGGTCTGCACGGCGTTCAACGCCGACTTCGACGGCGACCAGATGGCCGTCCACGTGCCGTTGTCGCTTGAAGCGCAGATGGAAGCGCGGACGCTGATGCTGGCGTCGAACAACGTGTTGCTGCCCTCGAACGGCGAGCCCTGCATCGTGCCGTCGCAGGACATCGTGCTCGGACTCTACTACGCAACGCGCGAGAAAATCGGTGCCGCCGGTGAAGGTCAGATCTTCTCGGACATCGCCGAAGTCACGCGAGCGTACGAATCACGCCAGGCCGAGCTGCACGCCCGCGTCACTGTCCGGATCAAGGAAGTCGACGTCGTCGCCGGTCCGGACGGAAGGACCGAGAAGGTCGAGAAGATCACGCGCTACGAGACGACCGTCGGCCGTTCGCTGCTGTCGGAGATCCTGCCGCCGGGCCTGCCGTTCTCGGTGATCAACAAACCGCTCAAGAAGAAGGAAATCTCGAAGATCATCAACGCCAGCTTCCGCCGCTGCGGCTTGCGCGAGACCGTGATCTTCGCCGACCGGCTGATGCAGGCCGGCTACGCGCTCGCGACGCGCGGCGGCATTTCGTTCGCCGCCGACGACATGCTGATCCCGGTCGAGAAGAAGGCGATCATCGCCGACTCCGAAGGGCAGGTGAAGGAAATCGAGGCGCAGTACACCTCGGGCCTGGTCACGCAGGGGGAGCGCTACAACAAGGTCGTCGACATCTGGGGCCGTGCCGGTGACGACATCGCGAAGGCGATGATGTCGCAACTGGGGCAGCAGAAGGGCGAAGACCAATTCAGCGGCACGTCGCGCGAGAACTGGTGGAAGACGCTTTACATGCCGGACACCTTCAAGGCCACGCCGAAGCAGGAAGTGGTGCAGGAGTCGTTCAATTCCATCTACATGATGGCCGACTCCGGCGCCCGTGGTTCGGCCGCGCAGATTCGCCAGCTGGCGGGAATGCGCGGACTGATGGCGAAGCCGGACGGCTCGATCATCGAGACACCGATCACCGCCAACTTCCGCGAGGGCTTGAACGTCCTGCAGTACTTTATCTCCACGCACGGCGCCCGCAAGGGTCTGGCCGATACCGCGCTGAAGACCGCGAACTCGGGCTACCTGACCCGTCGTCTGGTCGACGTCACCCAGGATCTGGTCGTCACCGAGGACGATTGCGGCACCGGCAACGGCGTGGCGAAGAAGGCGCTGGTCGAGGGCGGCGAAGTGATCGAGGCGCTGCGCGAGCGGATCCTCGGCCGCACCGTCGCGGCCGACGTCGTCAATCCGGAATCGCAGGAGACGCTGTACGAGGCCGGCACGCTGCTGGGCGAGGACGAAGTCGAGCAGATCGAGACGCTCGGCATCGACGAAGTGAAGGTGCGCACGCCGCTGACCTGCGACACGCGCTACGGCCTGTGCGCCAAGTGCTACGGCCGCGATCTGGGCCGCGGGCAGCTGGTGAACGTCGGCGAGGCGGTCGGCGTCATCGCCGCGCAGTCGATTGGCGAACCGGGCACCCAGCTCACGATGCGGACGTTCCACATCGGCGGCGCCGCCTCGCGCACGGCGGCGGCCTCGCAACTCGAGAGCAAGTCGGCGGGCACGATCCGCTTTTCGGCGCTGATGCGCTACGTAACCAACGCCAAGGGCGAGCTGGTTGTCATCGCGCGCTCCGGCGAACTCACGATCCACGACGACAACGGCCGCGAACGCGAGCGCCACAAGGTACCGTACGGCGCGGTGCTGCAGGTCAAGGACGGCGACGTCGTCAAGGCCGGCAGGGTCCTGGCCGCGTGGGACGCGACCAGCCGTCCGATCGTCACCGAGTACGCCGGCCGGGTGAAGTTCGAGAACGTCGAGGAGGGCGTGACCGTCGCGAAGCAGGTCGACGAAGTCACCGGTCTGTCGACGCTCGTCGTCATCGATCCGAAGCGCCGTGCCGGCGCTGCGGCGAAGGGCGTACGCCCGCAGGTCAAGCTGCTCGACGAAAAGGGCGACGAGATCAAGCTCGCCGGCTCGGATCTGTCGGTCAATATCACGTTCCAGCTGGGCTCGATCATCACGGTCAAGGACGGGCAGCAGGTCGGCGTCGGAGAAATCCTGGCGCGCATTCCGCAGGAAACGTCGAAGACCCGCGACATCACGGGCGGTCTGCCGCGCGTGGCCGAACTGTTCGAGGCGCGTTCGCCGAAGGACGCCGGCCTGCTGGCCGAAGTCACCGGCACCGTGTCGTTCGGCAAGGATACGAAGGGCAAGCAGCGTCTGGTCATCACCGACCTCGACGGCGTCGCCCACGAGTACCTGATCCCGAAGGACAAGCACGTCACGGCGCACGACGGCCAGGTGGTGAACAAGGGCGAGTCGATCGTCGACGGCCCGGCCGACCCGCACGACATCCTGCGCCTGCTCGGCGTGGAGGCGCTCGCGCGGTACATCACCGACGAGGTGCAGGACGTCTACCGGTTGCAGGGCGTCAAGATCAACGACAAGCACATCGAGGTGATTGTGCGGCAGATGCTGCGCCGGGTGCAGGTCGTCGATGCCGGCGATACGCGCTTCATCGTGGGCGAACAGGCCGAGCGCTCGGATTTGCTGGACGAGAACGACAAGGTCGCCAAGAACGGCGGCGTAAAGGGTGGCGCCGACGCCAGGGAACCGGCGACGTACGAGCACATGCTGCTCGGCATCACCAAGGCGTCGTTGTCGACCGACTCGTTCATCTCGGCGGCGTCGTTCCAGGAGACAACCCGGGTACTGACCGAAGCCGCGATCATGGGCAAGAGGGACGAATTGCGAGGCCTGAAGGAAAACGTGATCGTCGGCCGGCTGATACCTGCCGGCACCGGGCTCGCGTACCACACCGCGCGCAAGAAGCAGAAGCTGATGGGACCCGACACGCTGTTGATCGGTCCGGCCGAGGAGGCCGCGGCGGAAACGCCCGCGGCGCCGGGTACCGAAGTGTCGGCGGGCGCGGCCTGACCCTGCGCAATTCAATGAATTCTCGGGGCCGGCGGGCAACTGCCGGCCCCTTTTTCTTTTCCGACTGATTTGGTCGGATAAGCCGGGCCCTGGCGGCGCGCCGGAGTCGCGGCCACCGCCCGCGGCTCCCGATTCCGCGCCGCAGCACTGGGAGTACATTCCAATCGAGGTATGAGTCTGAGCGGGGCGGTTTTGGAGTGAGAGCTTGTGAACTTTTGAATAATCAACTTCGAGGCATTTC
>JAAFGU010000460.1 GCA_010365205.1 Aromatoleum sp.
CTGCGTCGGCCGGCGAGCTCGCCGCTCGCGCGCCCGCGGCGCGCGCGGCATTCGTCTTCCCCGGCAGGAGGTCATAAGCGGCGACGGCGTAGCCGCGCGCGAGCAGCCGCTTTACCATCGGCAAGCCCATCAAACCCACGCCGACATAACCGATACGGGGACGAGTCATCCGATCACTCCATCGCGTAGCTGCGAATCGCGTTGTCGTGGAAGAGCGCGCGGCGCTCGTCCGGCGAAAGGTCGCTGACGATTTTGCGAAAGCCATCGAAGATCGTGGCGAAGCTCGCGCACAGGCTGTCGACCGGGAAATTGCTCGCGAACATGCAGCGCGCCGGACCGAAGAGATCGATCACCGTCCTGACGATGTCGCGATTCGCGGCGACGGTCCACGGCTGACCGGGCTGGCCGAGGCCTGAAATCTTGACCGCCACATTCGGACACGCCGAGAGCGCCGTCATAGCCCGCTTCCAGCCGGCGACGCCATCGACGCTGCGGTCCGCCGGCATCCCCGCGTGATTGAGAATGATCCGGGTGTCGGGAAAATCCGTGGCGAGGCGCGCGGCTTCGGCGAGATGCCACCACGGCGTCTGCAGATCGAAGCGAAGGCCGTTCGCCGCCAGCCGCGCGAATCCGGCGCGCCACTTGGCATCGGTCATGCCGCCCGGCGCGGCATCGGCCGGCGAGCGGTTCGCCCGCGGTTTGTGGCGCACGCTGCGCACGAACGGAAACGCGGCCTGCTGCTCGATCACGCTCGCCGCATCGTCGCGGTCGAGCCATGCCTGCGCCACGGCTACCGTCGGCAGTCCGTGCTCGCCGCGAAGTTTTTCGATGTAGCGCATCTCGCCGATCGGATCGCCTGGATTCCATTCGGCCTCGACGTAGACGGATTTCACGACGCGGATCGGCGCGGCATCTGCACGGTAGTCCGGAGGCCGATACGGCCGCCGGATCGGCCGATAATCCCCGTATCGAAAAGCGATCGGCGGCTCATCGTTGAGCCACGGGTAGTAATGGATCGCCGGGTCCCAGAAGTGCTGATGGGCATCCACAACGGCGATGAGGGCACCCGCCCCCGACGCGGACGACGGCGTCACGACGTCCACGGTCAATGCTCCTCCCACTCGCTCCTCCTGCGGTCACGACCTCTGGCGCCGCCCGGGTTCGCGGCCTAATTCGGGGGGCGCCCTGTGTCCGGCCGTGAATCCAGCGTTGTACTGGGTGTCGCGCTGGCCGGGACCGAGTATGCCCCCGAATTTTCGGCGTGTATACTGCATGCAGCATGCACGCAGGCTGAAGAAGTTGCCGGTTTCGCGAATGCGCGGCCCGGCTGTCGCCGCCTTCATGAAGCGGATATGCGCAGCCGGCCCATCGCGTGACCCCCGACACTAACGCCCACGCCCAACCCGGCCCCGGAACCCGCGGCGCGCGCCGTGCCCATCGCGCGACACAGCCTCCACGACGAGGTCGTCACGCGCGTCCGCGATATGATCATCGAGGGAACGCTGGCGCCCGGCGCTCGCATCCACGAGGGTCAGCTGGGCGTCACGCTCGGCGTCTCGCGGACGCCGCTGCGCGAAGCGTTGAAGTTCCTGGCGAGCGAAGGGCTGGTCGACCTGGTCGCGAGCCGCGGCGCCGTCGTAAGGAGCTTCACGCCGAAGGACGTCCGCGACATGCTCGACGTGCTCGCAACGCTCGAGGCGTTCGCCGGGCGCCTCGCGTGCCGTGAAGCCACCGACGGAGAGATCGCCGAGGTGCGCGGCCTGCACGACCGGATGAAGGAACGCTACGCGGTGCGCGACCGGCTCGAATATTTCAAGCTCAATCAGCAGATCCACTCGGCGATCCAGCGGCTGTCCGGCAACGCCGCGCTGGAAGCGGCGCACGCGTCGATACAGTCGCGGCTGAAGCGAATTCGCTACATCGGCAACCAGGAGCCGCAGAAATGGCAGGACGCGATGGACGAACACGAGACGATGATCCGGTCGCTCGAAGCGCGCGACGGCGAGGCCCTCGCGCAGGTCCTCACGCTGCACATGGAACGCACGTGGGATCGCGTGAAGGCGACGCTTTGACATCCGAGATCGAGTGGGCGACGGCATGAGCATCAAGTTGAGCGCGCTCGCGCACATGATCCAGAGTCTTTCGGCCGACGAATTGGCGGAATTCCGTTGCTGGTTCGCCCAGTTCGACGCCGCCGGGGACCGTCAGCCCAGCGGCGGCGTCGCGTCCGGCCACGCGGTGATTCCGGCACTCCCTGCGGACGGAACACACGTGGCCGGAATCTCGACCAAGCGTTGAGCACCGCGCCGGCTCAGATTCCCGGCATCGAAAAGCCGGTCGGTTGCAATGCCGCGATCAACGCGGCGCGCTGGTCCGTCGCGAGTTTCACCAGCGGAGGCCGCACCGTGGCCCAGGACTCGTCGCCGGTAAATTGCGCGATCGCCGCCTTCAGCGCCGGAATCATCGGAAACTTCTGGAACGCGCCGCGCACCGTGTCGAGCGCGGCCTGTTGCGCATCCGCGTCCGGCTGCCGCCACGTTCGATGGAGTCGCGCGATCGGGGCAGGATTCACGTTGGCTGTCGCGCTGATGCAGCCGGCACCGCCGCCGCGCAACGTGGCGAGCAAAAAGCTCTCGCTGCCCGCGAACACATCGAAACCGCGCGGCTGGAACCGTTCGAGCATCGCACGTGTGTTGCTCCAGTCCCCCGAACTGTCCTTGACCCCGGCGACCGTCTGCGGATAGGCGGCGAGCAGCCGCTCGATCAGCGCGAGACTGATCGGCACCTGCGATACCGGCGGGATGTGATAGAGATAGATGCGCAGCCTCGAGTCACCGACGCGCTGGATGGTCTCCGAATAGCTGGCATACAGCCCGTCGTCGGAGACGCCTTTGTAGTAGAACGGCGGCAGCATCAGCACGCCGGCACAGCCCAACTCGACCGCGCGGCTGGTCAACCGGACGGTGTCGGTGAGCGCGCAGCAACCGGTGCCCGGCATCAGCCGCGACGGCGGCAGCCCGGCCCCGACGAGCGCCTCGATTAGTGCGATCTTTTCACCGACCGACATCGAGTTTGCCTCGGAGTTGGTGCCGAACAAGGCGAGTCCCACGTCCTGGCCAAGCAGCCAGCGGCCGTGCGTTTCCAGGCGTGCAGCGTCGGGCTCGAGATGCGCATCGAACGGCGTGACCACGGGAGCAAAAATGCCGCGCAGCGGCGAGGGCGGTTCCATTGGGGCTCCTGGGGGAATGTCGGTGTCCGCGCGCGACCGACCGGTGAGCGCGATTATCGCCCGCCTGATCCGTGTTCGCATTGCCGGTAGCGCGGTACCCCGGGCGCCGCCTCCTCGTTTGCGCCGGATCCCGGCCTGCCGGCGCCCGCGGC
>JAAFGU010000461.1 GCA_010365205.1 Aromatoleum sp.
GTCGCTGAACACCGCAATGTCAGTCGACAGAGGCCGCGGGGAACGCCACGACGTGGTCGATCGCGAGCCGGATGCCGATCTTCTCGCCGAGCGCGTGGTTGTGATGCGACGGGACCAGCGACAGCACCCGCGTGCCGGACACGAGCTTCAGCGTGTAGAGGAAGTCGGCGCCGCGGAACGCCTTCGCCGCGACCTCCGCCTGCCACGGGCTGCCGTCGTCGTGGACGATGTCGTCGGGCCGCAGCAACACGTCGACCGCGTAGCCGTCGGGTGCCAGCAGCGGCGCGCCGCCGGTGTCGAGTTCGCCCAATTCGGTCGACAGGCGCGCCGGGCCGGTGACGACCCCGCGCAGAAAGACCCCCTGCCCGACGAAATCGGCGACGAAACGCGTCTCCGGCTCGTGATACAGCGTGTAGGGCGTGCCCCACTGCTCGATCCGCCCCTCGTGCATGATGCCGATCTCGTCGGCGAGCGCGAACGCCTCGTGCTGGTCGTGCGTCACCAGGATCGTCGTCGTGCCGGCGAGCTTCAAGATGTCGCGCACTTCGATCGACAGCCGCTCGCGCAAATCGACGTCGAGGTTCGAGAACGGCTCGTCCAGCAACAGCAGATCGGGCTCTGGGGCGAGCGCGCGCGCCAGTGCGACGCGTTGCTGCTGGCCTCCGGACAACTCGTGCGGATAGGCGTCGCCCTGCCCGGAGAGTCCGACCAGCGCCAACATCGCGGCGATGCGCTCGCGGGCCGGCGGGCTCGGCCTGCGCCCGAGCCCGAAGCCGACGTTGTCGGCAACGTTGAGATGCGGGAACAGCGCGTAATCCTGGAATACCATGCCGATCCGCCGCTGTTCGGGCGGCATCAGCCGGCCCGGTTCGGACACGACGCGGCCCGACAGCGCGATCGTCCCGGCATCGATGGGTTCAAATCCCGCGAGGCAGCGCAGCACCGTCGTCTTGCCGCAGCCGGAAGGTCCCAGCAGGCAGCCGATTTCGCCCCGCGCAAGCGTGAAGTCGAGCCGGCGCACGACGCGATTCGCGCCATAGGCGTGCTCCAGATTGCGCACTTCGACCGAGGCTGCCACCGCGCGAGTCTACCTTGCCCGCTGCCGCGGCCTCAGATGCTGCGCCCCGCCCGCCTCGCCGCGTTGCCGCGGTTGAGTTCTGTCAGCTTGTCGGCCATCGCCGTGCCGACGAACGACTGCGGGCTCGACGGGGGCGAGTATCCGCCGGCACGTTCGCGTTCCTCGACACGCCGGCGCGCTGCGTCGAAGGCGGTCAGCAGCGAATCGTGCTCGACGAGGCCATGCTGGAACAGCGCTTCGCCGAAGAACGTCGAGTCGCTGCGGTGGCCGCAGCCGAACGACGTGCGATCGGACTCGGACGCGGTGAAAACGGCCGTATAGTCGTCCTGCAGCGCATCGATGAATCCGCCCGAGTAGCACGCCGAGACAACGACGATGCGCCACTTGATTCCGGCCTCGTCGAGCAGGCCGCGCAGAATCCCCGGCGTCAACGGCGTCAGCTCCAGCGGAGGCAACGAAACCGCGAGCGCATGATCACGGCCACCATGGCTCGCGAGATAGATCATCGCCACGTCCTCGTCCGGATTCATCGCGGCGCCGATTTCGGTGAGCGTCTCGCGCAAATGACTGACCGACGCGTACGGCGTGTCGAGCAGGGTCCGCGGATTGTTGATCAGCACCACGGATCGGCCGTCGGTGCCCCAGCGATCGTCCATCACCTTGCGCGCGGCGAGCACATCCTTGCGGAAGACGTCATCCCGCGCGTCACCGGCGAAGCCGACGAAATACAGGTCGGTGACGCCGGGCCGTTCATCGTCGAGGTCGCCCAGCGCCGTGTCCAGGAGGTCCTTTTGCGTCGACAGCACGGGCTCGGAAACCGGATTCGGATAGCGCGGGTCGACGCCGCCGTGCAGGGCCGCCTGCTGCCACCAGGGCTCCGTTGGCGTGAGCAGCGGCGCGAGCCACAGCGGCGCGGCGAGCAACAGGCCGCC
>JAAFGU010000462.1 GCA_010365205.1 Aromatoleum sp.
TGATACCCAATCGACGGCGACGGCTGTGTCAAAGACCCTCCCCGCCCGCCTCATCGGAGTCCTCACGGCGCCGCGCGCCACCTACGCCGACGTGGCCGCGCACCCGCGGTGGTTCGGCGTGCTCGCATTCGTCGTGCTGTTCGGCTCGCTGGGGACATTCGCGTTCTTGTCGACCGACGTCGGAAAGGCAGCGATGCTGGATCAGCAGGTCAAGATGCTGGAGTCGTTCGGCATGAAGCTGAACGACGCGGCGTACCAGCGCATGGAGGGAGGCCTCGACCGCGCGCGCTATGCGGCGCCGATCGGGCAGGCCGTGTTTTTTCCCCTGGTCGGGCTCATCATCGCCGGCGTCGTGTTCGCGGTCTTCAACGCCATCATGGGCGGCAACGCGACCTTCAAGCAGCTCTATGCCATCGTCGTGCATTCGGGGGTCGTGATCTCGCTCGCGCAGGTGTTCGGGCTGCCGCTCGCCTACGCGCGGGAATCGATGTCGGGCGCGACGAATCTGACGGTGTTTCTGCCGTTCCTCGACGAGAGCTCGTTCGCGGCGCGATTCCTCGGCTCGATTGACCTGTTTCAGATCTGGTGGCTGGTCAGCCTCTCGATCGGTCTGGGCGTGCTCTACCGGCGCAAGACCGGACCGATCGCGAACGGCATGATCGCCGTCTATGTGTTCATCGCCCTCGTCATTGCCGCCATCAAGACGGCGTTCTCAGGAGCCTAGCGTGAACCGGAAGAACATTCTGATCACTATCGCGGTGATCCTCATTGGCGGCGCCGTGGTCGGGGCCAACCTGTATTTCAAGAAAGACAAGGGACTGCCGGTCACGACGGAAACGATCAAGGCCCGGGATCTCGAAGCGGTCGTCTCGGCATCGGGTAAAATCCAGCCGAAACGCCTGGTCAACATCAGCGCCGACACGCCGGGGCGCGTCGTCAACCTTGCCGTGAACGAAGGCGACCGGATCAAGCCGGGCCAGTTTCTGCTGCAGATCGATCCGAAGTCGCTCCGCACTCGCGTGGACAGCGGGACGGCGTCTCTGCAGGCGGCGCAGGCTTCGCTGGACCAGATGCGTCAGTCGGTGGAAACGGCGCGCGTACAGCTGCAGCAGGCGCAGCAGACCCTCACGCGCCAGCAGGATCTCTGGAAACAGCAGCTGACGACACGCGAGGCGCTGGAAAAGTCGACCAACGACGTGAAGGCCGCGGAGTCGGCGCTGCAGGAGCGCGAGAAGACCGGGATCGCGCAGTCGAGCCGCATCAACCAGGAGCGCGCCAGCCTCGAGAGCACGCGCTACGATCTCAGCAAGCAGCGGATCGAGTCGCCCATCGACGGCATCGTCACGCGCCGGAACATCCAGGAAGGCGAGACAGCCGTCGTCGGCACGATGAACAACCCCGGAACCGTGCTGCTCACGCTCGCCGACATGTCCGTGATTCAGGCGGAAGTCGAAGTCGACGAGACGAATATTCCGAACGTGCAACTGGGCCAGATTGCGAAGATCACCATCGATGCGATCCCGGACAAGAGCTTCAAGGGACATGTCTCCGAAATCGGCAACAGCCCGATTCAGGCGGCGGCCGGATCCAGCGGCACGCAGGCGACCAATTTCAAGGTCGTCGTGATCCTCGACGAGAAAGTGCCCGATGTGCGCCCCGGCTTCACGTGCACGGCCGACATCACGACCGCGACGCGCAAGAGCGTCGTCGCCGTACCGATTCCGGCGGTCGCGGTGCGCGAGCTCGTCTACGATGCGAACGGCCAGATCATCAAGGAACCGAAGGCGGACAAGCGGCGCAGGACGCCGGAGCCCGTCGCGTCGGCCGCGGAGCTCAAGCCCGGCCAGACGCGCAAGGAGACCGAAGGCGTGTTCGCCGTGCGCGAGGGCAAGGCAGAGTTCGTCCCGATCAAGATGGGCATCGCCGGCGACAAGTTCTTCGAGATCAAGTCGGGCCTGAAGGAAGGCGACCAGGTCATCACCGGCCCGTATAATTCGGTGCGAGGCATG
>JAAFGU010000463.1 GCA_010365205.1 Aromatoleum sp.
AATGCCGCGGACACCATGTCGTGCTCCGGTGCGGCCAGCGCGGGCACCATTCGGCGCGGCGGCTGGCGCGCGCGCGGTCACGCCGGCTGGTGGGCGTTCGCCGTCCATCGAATCTCAGGCTTGGCGCTCGCCGTATTCCTGCCGCTGCATTTCTGGGTGCTCGGGGAGGCGCTGGCGGGCGAGGCCGCACTCGACGGATTTCTGCACTGGACCGAGCGGCCGCTGGTCAAGGCGACCGAGGTGCTGCTCGTGTTTTTCCTGGCGATCCATTTCGGCGGCGGCTTGCGGCTGCTTCTCGTCGAATGGCTGGGCTGGCGCGCGCGCTGGCAGCCGGCGCTGATCGCCGGGGCTGCGGGAATCGCCCTCGCCTGCGCGCTGATGTTTGCGCTGAATCTGGGCTGATCGACATGCGAATCGCACCGGAACGGATCGAAGACGCCGCGCGGGAACTCTACATTCGCGCCCTCAAGGTGCTGCCGCCCGACATCAAGCAGGGATTCGCGCGGCTGGCCGAACGCGAGACCGGGAGGACGGCGAAAGCGGTGCTCGGCACGATGATCGAGAACATCGCCGTGGCGGAACGCACCGACAATCTGCTGTGCCAGGACACCGGCATCCCGATCTACAACGTAACGATCGGCCGCGGGACCGAGGTCGACGGCGTCGCGCTGAAGGCGGCGATCCGGCGCGGCTGCGCGCGCGCGACCCGCGAATATCCGCTGCGCTCGTCGATCGTGCATCCGCTGACGCGGAAGAACGAGCACACGTCCTGCGGCATCGGCGTGCCGGTGATTCACGTCGACTTCTCCGACTCGTTCGAGGGGATGAAGATCGAAATGGTACCCAAAGGCAGCGGGTCCGAGAACAACTCCTGGCTGAAGATGGCAGTTCCGGCCGAGGGCGTCGACGCGATCAAGACGTTCGTCGTCGACTGCGTGCTCGCCGCCGGCGGCAAGACCTGCCCGCCGACGATCATCGGCGTCGGCGTCGGCGGTACCGCCGACCTGTGCGTCCACCTCGCGAAGATCGCGGCGACGCGGCCGCTGGGCTCGAGCTGCGCCGACGCAGAGGGCGCAGAATTGGAGGCGCAGCTGTCGGGGGCCGTCAACATGCTCGGCGTCGGCCCGCAGGGCCTGGGCGGCGACGCGACGGCCTTCGCCGTGCACGTCGAGGTGGCGGCTACCCACATCACGATGAACCCGGTCGCCGTCAACATGCAGTGCCATTCGGCGCGCCGTGCGAGCGCGGTGCTCGACGCCGACGGTATCGCATTCGGGTTTTAGGCAGAACTGCGGCCGGACAGGGTCATCGCCCATAGTGGCATCGCCGTGGCCGCCGCTGCGGGACGTTATTGAGGAACTCCGGATGGCGCATCACGAATTCACGCTTCCCGTCACCGAAGCCCAAGTCCGCGCGCTGCGGATCGACGATACGGTGACGCTAGCCGGCGCGCTCTACGGGATTCGCGACGCGACGCAGATCGCATTGTTCGACCGTGATCGCGCGACGCGCTTCGACCTCCGCGGCCAGGCGGTGGTCCACACGGCGCCGAACGTGCGGAAGGTGGCGCCCTCGGCGGAACATCCGGCAGGTTACGCGCCGGTCTGCATCGGCACCACGACCAGCAGCCGGATGGAGCGTTTCACGCGGCCGCTGATGGCGCAATGCGGCGTGCGGCTCATTGTCGGCAAGGGCGGGCTCGGCGACGCGTCGCTGGCGGCATTCCGCGAACTCGGCGGCGCCTATCTCGCGCTGATCGGCGGCGCGGCGGCGCTCGAAACGACGTGGGTCGACGCGATCGAGGACGTGGATCTCGACGACCTCAATCCCGAGAGCCTGTGGCGATTCCGCATTCATGGATTCGGCCCGTTGCGCGTGGCGATGGACAGCCACGGCGGCAGCCTCTACGCCACGGTCGACGCGGCCGCGCGGGCGAAGCGCGCGGCCGCGCTGGCGGCGATGGGCGTCAGATCCTGAGCGGCCACC
>JAAFGU010000034.1 GCA_010365205.1 Aromatoleum sp.
CTCGCGCCGCAGCTCGACGCGGCGCTGGCGAAGAGCGTCAGCCGGAAAGACGCCGGTTGAGGTCCTCGAGGTCCTGCTCCTGCAACGTGCCGACCGCGGCCTTCAGACGAAGCACGCCGAGCAGGTAGTTGAAGTACGCGCTGGCGAGGTCGCGCCGCGCCGAAAACACGTTTTGCTGCGTGTTGAGGACGTCCAGGTTGGTGCGTACGCCGACTTCCTGGCCGAGCTTGTTCGACTCGTACGCCGTTTCCGCCGAAGCCACGGCCTGACCGAACGCCTTTACCGAGGCCACCGCGCTGTTTACGCCCGAAAACCCGGTTTGCGCGCTGAACAGTGCGTTGCGGCGCGCGGCCTCGAGCGACTGCCGCGACGACTCCTGCAGCGCCGTCGCCTCGCTGACCTTCGAATTGACGAAGCCGCCCTGGTAAATCGGCACGCTGAACGAAAGCCCGATCGCCGCCACGCGCAAGTCGCTGCCGACACCCAGCGTGGTCCCGCCGCTCGCCGCCTGCGCGCTGACGTTGCCGACGAGATCGAGCGTCGGGTAATGCCCGGCGCGCTGCCGATCGACCTCGAGCGCCGCAATCTCGAAATTTGCCTTGGCGATGCGGACGGCGAGGTTTTCGTTCAGCGCGCGATCGACCCATGGATCGAGCAGATTGGGATCGGGCGCCTCGGGTTCGAAACCCGTTCCGAGCCGCTTGAGTGACCTGGGCGAGCGGCCGATGATCGCGCGCAGCGCGACCAGCTTGTTGTCGAGGTCGTTGCGCGTCGCGATTTCCGATGCCACGATCTGGTCGTACTTCGCCTGCGCTTCATTGGTGTCCGTAATCGTCGCGACGCCGACTTCGAAGTTGCGCTTGGCCTGTGCCAGCTGCTCCGACACCGCCGCCTTTTGGCTTTCGGCCAACTCGACGTTGAACTGCGCGAGCAGCACGTCGAAATACGCGGTGGCGACGCGGACGATCAGGTCCTGTTGCGCAGTCGCCAGGATGTAGTCGGCCTGGGTGACCTGCCGCTTCGCCTCTTCCAGCACGACGACGTTCTGATAGCGGTAGAGCGGCTGCGACGCGGAGATCGTGAATGCTCCCAGCTGATAGCTGCGGTTCACGTCGATCCGCGGATCGCTGTAGATGGACGTGTCGAACTTGTTGAGGTTGGCACTCCCCGTCGCGGAGACGATCGGCAGCAATCCGGAGCGCGCCTGCGGCAGCTTCTCCTGCGTCGCCTGCCAGTTCGCGCGGGCGCCCGCGATCGTCGGATCGCGCTGCTGCGCCTCACGGTAGATCTCCATCAGGTCCTCGCCGGCGGCGCTGGCGGCGACGGCCGCGAGGCCCAGCGCGAGGGGAATGGCAAGGCCGAGCATGCGTCGTTTCATCGTTTCGATCCAGTCGTCTGCGCGGTGTAGCGCGCGATGTTTCCGGCCCGCGGGGTCGCCGCCGCCGGACGTCAGTAGGTCTTCATTCCCGGCTTGACTTCGGCGGCCCACGCGGCGACGCCGCCGCGGAGGTTGTGCACGTCGACGAACCCTGCCTGCGCCAGCATCGCCGCCGCGTGCCCGCTGCGGCTCCCGTGGTGGCACACGATCACCAGCGGCCGGTCGCGCGGCAGTTCCGCAAAACGCCGCGGCAGCTCCCCCAGCGGAATCGACACCGAGCCGTCGATGCGGCAATACTCGTACTCCCAGGGCTCGCGCACGTCGACGAGCAACGGCGCCTCGCGCGCGGAATCCGCGCGCCAGCGGTCGAGTTCCGACACCGGCAGCTGCGGGATCAAAACGTGAAGCGTTCCGGCGCCGCCGCATTGCGCAGCGGATCGATCACGGTCTCGAACAGGTCGTGGGTCGTGAACGAGCCGGGCGCGACCCAGCGCGTGATTCGCGCCGTCATCACCGGCGGATCGCCGGTGATCGCGAATACGCATCCGCCGGGCTTCAACTGCTTGAGGAAGGCCAGCGGCAGCACCGGGGTCGAACCGGTAAGCACGATCGCATCATGCGTCTCCTTGCCCCAGCCGCGGGCGCCGTCGCCGACAGCGAGCTCGACGTCGCGAATGCCGGCGCGGGCAAGCTTCGCTTTCGCGTCCGCAGAAAGCGAAGCGTGGATTTCGACGCTCGTCACCTGCGCGCCCTGGCTCGCCATCAGCGCCGTCAGGTATCCGCTGCCGGTCCCGATTTCCAGCACCGACTGACCCGGCTTCAGCTTGAGTTCCTGCAGCAGCCGCGCTTCCATCTTCGGCGTCCACATCTTCTCGCCTTCCGGGAGCGGAATCTCCAGGTCCGCGAAGGCCAGCATCCGATAAGCGGCGGGCACGAACCCCTCGCGCTTGACCACGAACAGCAGATCGAGCACGTCCTGGTCCAGCACCTCCCAGGTGCGGACCTGCTGCTCGACCATGTTGAAACGTGCCTGCTCGTTATCCATCGTGCTGGTCCATTCGCCGCGGGATCCGGATCGCGCCCGCAATGACTTCAATCGCCTTCACCCGGCACCGGTCCGGGGGGCGGAATCGGTGGCACTAACGCGCCTAGTTACTACGAACCGACACTGCCGCATTCGAGACGATACGGGGATCTCAAATGACCGGCGGTCATTTATTATGTGCTCTTGCATTATCGCACGTCAAATCAGGCGGTCGCCGCGCGATACCTGCCTCTAATCGGCGTGCGCGGAGGCCTCCGCGGTGGCCGCCGCATGGCGTGCCGCGCGCTTCGCCTTCCGGCGCTCGGCAAGCGCGTCGAGATAGGTGTAGAGCACCGGCACCACAACAAGGGTGAGCAGCGTCGATGTGATTACGCCGCCGATGATCGCGCGCCCCATCGGCGCCTGCGTTTCGCCGCCTTCGCCCAGGCCCAGCGCCAGCGGCAGCATGCCGCCGATCATCGACGCGGTGGTCATCAGGATGGGGCGCAGCCGGACCTGGCCTGACTGCAGCAGCGCGTCGTGCAGGCTTGCGCCGCCGCGGCGCGCGCGGTTGGCGAAGTCGACCAGCAGGATCGCATTCTTGGTCACCAGGCCCATCAGCATGATGAAGCCGATGATCGAGAACAGGTTGAGCGTGGTGCCGGTCAAGAGCAGCGCGAGGAACACGCCGATCAGCGAAAACGGCAGCGAGGCCATGATCGCGACGGGCTGCGTGAAACTCGCAAACTGCGACGCAAGGATCAGGTAGATGAAAATCACGGCGAGGCCGAGTGCGGCCAGCGCGGCCTGGAACGACTCTTCCATGTCCTTCGCCTGGCCGCCGACATCGAACCGATAGCCGGCCGGCAGCCGCGTGTCCTTGATGATCCGCGCGACGTCGGCGTTGACGTCGCCGGACGGACGGCCCTCGGCACTCGCGTACAAGGCGACGCGTCGCTGCAGGTCCTGCCGCTTGATGATCTGCGGGCTCGTCGACTCGACGAGTTCGGCGACCTGCCGCAGCGGCACCATCCGCAGCTCGCCATCCGGGCCCCGCTTGCCGGTCGTGATGTAGAGGTTGCCCAGGTCGGAGGCGAGCCGGCGGCTGTCCTTCGGCAATTGGACATTGACCTCGTAATTCTGGCCGTCCGGGCCGAGCCAGTAGCTCACGGTATCGCCCGCCAGCAGCGGCCGGATGGTCGCACCGACCTGCTGCACGTTGATGCCCAGGTCGGCCGCGACGTCGTTGTTCAGGCGAATCGAAAGGGCGGGTGTGGCGGCCTTCTCCGAGGTTTCCATGTCGGCAATTCCCGGTACCTGTCCGACCTTCTGCGCGAACTCGGTGATCAGTGCGGTGAGCGTGGCCGGGTCGGGACCGAGCAGATTGACCCACACCGGCCGATCGAAACCGAAGGCCGGCTCGATGCCGGGAATCGGCTTCAGCGTCGCGCGGATCGCGCGTTCGATGTCCTTGTGCGACCGCGTGCGCTCCGCGCGCCCGACGAGCTTCAGGCTGATCCGCGCGTAATTGCGGCCTTCCTCGGTGCCGATCGTCGTCATCGCCAGCGCAATCTCCGGAAACGCCTTCAATGCCGCCTCGACCTGCCGCACTTTTCCGTCCGTATAGTCGAGGCTCGACCCGACGGGGGTGTTGAGCCGCAGCGACAGGAAGCCCTGGTCCGATTCGGGGATGAACTCGGTGCCAACCAGCGGCACGATGAGGAAGCTGCCGAAGAACGAGGCGAGGGCAATGACGAGTACCTTGCCCCGGTTGCCCAGCGCCCATTCGAGCACCCGCCCGTACACGGCGTGTACCCAGTCGATGCCGCGCTCGACGCGGTCCATGAAGCGGCCGAGCCACGGCACGCGGCGAAAGCGCGAACCCGGCGGATCCTGCCAGATCGACGACAGCATCGGGTCGAGCGTGAAACTGACGAACAGCGACACCAGCACCGCCACCGCGACCGTAACCCCGAACTGAAAGAAGAAGCGGCCGATGATTCCGCTCATGAAGGCGATCGGGACGAAGACGGCGACGATCGCGAATGTCGTCGCCATGACCGCCAGCCCGATTTCGTCGGTACCCTCGAGCGCGGCCGCCTGATGATCCTTGCCCATGCCGAGGTGGCGAACGATGTTTTCGCGCACGACGATCGCATCGTCGATCAGCAGGCCGATGCACAGCGACAGCGCCATCAACGTGAGGAAGTTGAGCGTGAATCCGAAGACGTTGAGCGCGATGAACGTCGCGATCACGGCGATCGGCAGCGTGAGCCCGGTGATGATCGTGCTGCGCCAGCTGTGCAGGAACAGGAACACGATCAGCACGGTCAGCGCCGCGCCCTCCACGATGGTCTGCTTGACCCGGTTGACACTCGCCTCGACCGAATCCGCGGTCGAGTTGACAAGACGCAGTTCGACGTCGGCCGGCAGCCGCGCCTTCAGCGCCGCGACCGCGTCCTTGATGCCGCGGCCGGTGTCGACAATGTTCGCGTCCTGCGACTTCTGGATGTCGAGCGTGATCGACGGACGGCCGTTGATGCGGGCGATCGAGTCCTGCTCCTTTCCGCCGTCGATGACGTCGGCGACCTGGGAGAGATAGATCGATGCGCCGCCCTGCTGCGCGACGATGATCCGCCCGAATTGCGCCGGATCCTTGATCTTGCCTTCGACGCGCACGATCGAATCGACCTGCCCCCGCGTGAGGCGTCCGGCCGGCACGTCCTGATTCGCCGCGCGGATGGCGTTGATCACCTGGTCAACACCGACACCCAGCGCCGTCAGGGCGTTGGGCTTGATCTGTACGAGAATCTGCCGCGTCACTCGACCGTTGACGTCGATCCGTGCCACCCCCGGCACGTTCTCCAGACCCTTGACGATCGTCTGGTCGGTCAGCGACGTGAGATCCCTCAGGTCGGCGGTCGGCGACAGCACGGCCAGCGAGACCGCGGGCTGCGTACCCTCCTGGTCCGCACGTATGACAAGCGGATCCTTGACGTCGCGCGGGAAACCGGGCCGGACTTGGGCGATCTTGTCGCGCACGTCCTGCATCCCCTTCGCCATGTCGGTCGTTATCCGGAATTCGGCGAACACCTGGCTTTGGCCCTCGCGCGAATTGCTGCGGATGATCTTCACCCCGGACACGCTGTTGATCGCGTACTCGAGCGGCTTGGTGACGTCCGCCTCGACCACTTCGGGCGACGCGCCGGGGTAGGCCGTCAGCACGAGCACGAACGGCAGGCTGACGTCGGGCATTTGCTCGACTTTCAGCCGGTTGTATGCGAACAGCCCCAGCACGGCGATGCCGACCATGACCATCGTCGCGAACACGGGATTCTTGACGGAAATGCGAGTGATCAGCATGGAATGGGCTCGGTGAGGCGCTTGCCGAAGCGCGTGGGCCTCAGCCCGGCTTCGCCTTGTCGGCGGTTGGGGCTTTTACCAGCGCCGGCGCGCCTTCCTTCAGATTGTCGAAACGGGCGGCCAGAATCGGCAGGTCGGCCGGCAGCGGCGTCCTGATCTCGACGCGGCCGCGCTCTTCATCGCGGCCGCCGACGAGCACGTTGCGGCGGACGAGCTTGCCGTCGGCAATCGCCCACACGTAGGTTTGTCCGGAGTCCGTGCGGATCGCCGTCGAGGGCAGCGTGGGCACCGGCGCCTGCGCGGCCAGCGAGATTCGTCCGGTCGCGAACATGCCACCACGCAACGAGCGGTCGGCGTTGGGAAGCCCGACGTAGACGATGATGGCGCGCGTGCCGGGTTCGGTCGCCGGATTGATCCGCTCGACACGGCCGGTGAATCGGCGCTCGCCGAACCCGTCGATGGCGAGCTCCACCGACATCCCCAACGCGAGTTCGGGCACATCCACGGCGGGCACCATCGCGTGCAACTCGAGGTCCTTCAAATCGACGACGGTCACCAGCGGGGTGTCGAAGGCCACCTTCTCGCCCGGTTGCACGTGACGCTTGGCGATGATGCCGGTCAGCGGGGCGATCGCCACCGCGTCCTTCAGCGCGTTGCGGGCGATCTGAACCTGCGCCTCGGCCGACTTCACGCTTCCGAGAGCGACGCTATAGCTCGACTCGGAATTGTCGAACGCGTTTTGCGATATGAAGTTCTGTTTGAGCAGCGCCTGGTTGGTCGCGCGGGTTTTCCCGGCAAGGCCGGCCTGTGCCCGCGCGGACTCCAGTGCGCCGATCCGCTCGATCAGCTTGGCGTCGAGGTCCGCCGTGTCGATCCGCGCGAGGACCTGACCCGCCGTTACTCCCTCGCCCTCACGCACCGAGATCTGGCGCACGTCGCCCGAGACCTTAGCCTTGACGGTCGCCTGGCGGACGGGTTGCAGCGCACCGGACACCGGGAGCCATCGCGACAACGGTTTCGCTTCGACCCGGGCGAGGTCAGCCGCCGCGAACTCGAGCGCCGGCGCTTCAACTCCTCCCTTGCCGCCGCCCTCGCCGGCCTTTTTCGAGGCGCGGAGCGCAACGCTGCCGCCGGCTATCCCTATTGCCACCAGCAGAATCAGGGCGCCAATCGTCCCGCGCCGCGTCCATCCCTTCAACATGCCTGCCCCCTGCCGCGGCCGCCCAAGGGCGGCACAACCGGCTGCAAATGGGGCCGGCCCAGGATCGCCGGGCCGGCCCGCGCCTCCAGGCGCACCCGTTGGATGCGTTGTCGGCGACGTTTGGATTCGAAAGGGTGTTCAGCTTAGGGGCGGGAAGCGGCCGATACAAGTGGGCTGCGACGGATGGCCGCCCGGGTCGACGGGGCGGCCCGTGCGGCGCATCAGGCGGATCGCCTTGGCGTCTGGCCGGACGCAGCGATTGACAGGCGGGAAGGGACAGCAAATAATTGCCTGTTGCCCGTAGTGCCAATCCATTTCCCGGAGGAATTCCATGATGATCACCAGGAAGCTCGGCCTTTCGCTCGTCGCGGCCGCGCTCGTCACCACCTATGGCTGCAGCAAGGAAGAGCCGAAAAAAGCCGAAGCGCCGAAGGCGCCGGCCGAAGACGTCGTCGTCATCAAGATCGGCCATGCCGGGCCGCTGACCGGCGGCATCGCCCACCTCGGCAAGGACGACGAAAACGGCGTCCATCTGGCGATCGACGAAGCCACTGCCAAGAAGCTGAAGATCGGCGGCAAGACCGTCAAATTCGAGATGATGAGCGAGGACGACCAGGCGGATCCGAAAATGGGGCCCACCATCGCGCAAAAGTTCGTCGACGCCAAGGTCGCCGGCGTGGTCGGTCACCTGAACTCGGGGGTCACGATCCCCGCGTCGGCGGTCTACAACCAGGCCGGAATCCCGATGATTTCAGGCTCCGCCACCAATCCGAAGCTCACCGAACAGGGTTTCAAGGTCGTGTTCCGCACCGTCGGTCGGGACGACCAGCAGGGCCCCGCCGTGGCCGCGTATATGGCGAATGAACTGAAATCGAAAAGGGTCGCAATCGCCGACGACGCCACCGCATACGGCGAAGGTCTGGCCAACGAAGTCGAGAAGACGTTGAAGGCCGCCGGTGTCCAGGTGATCGCGCGCGAGAAGACGAACGACAAGGCCACCGACTTCAAGGCGATCCTGACCAAGATCAAGGGCAAGAATCCGGACGCGATTTTCTACGGCGGCATGGATGCCACCGGCGGACCGATGCTGAAGCAGGCTCGTGAACTCGGGATGAAGACGACCTTTGCATTCGGCGACGGCGCCTGCACCAGCGAAATGAGCAAGCTCGCGGGCCCGGCGTCCGAGGGCATGTTCTGCTCGCAGGCCGGCATTCCGACGCAGATGGCGTCGAAGGCGTTCACCGACGCATTCGCCGCCAAGTACGGCGAAGTCAAGCAGTACGCGCCGTTCTTCTACGATGCCGCGAACATTCTGATCGCCGCGATGCAGAAGGCGGACTCGGCCGACCCGGCGAAGTACCTGCCCGCCGTGGCCGCCATCTCGTTCGATGGTGCAACCGGCCACGTCGAGTTCGACGCCAAGGGCGACCGCAAGGACGCCGAAATGACGATCTTCCAGATGAAGGGCGGCAAGGTCGAGCCGGTCGCGATCATCAAGGCCGGCAAGACCACCAAGATCGGAGGCGAAGCTCCGGCCGCTGCCCCGATGGCTCCTGCTGCGGCGCCGATGGCCCCGGCGAAGGACGCCCCGAAGAAGTAATCTGTTACGGCAGTCGCAGAAACGGCGCCTCACGGGCGCCGTTTTTGTATCCGCTCGCCCGCGTGTCCAAGCCGTGAGACGGGCGCCGCAACAGTCGTGAGCGGTATCGGAATGGCGAGGTGCGCGGGGGATTGCTCCGGCGCGCCGCGACCCGCACAATCGCCCGAACTCCACGAACCGTCGACCGGGATCCCCCGCGGCGGAGGAAACATCGCGGCAGGCTCTCGGGCATGCCGACCGGTCAGCAGGAGGAATGCTTGGATATTTTCCTGCAGCAGATGATCAACGGCCTGACGCTGGGCAGCGTCTATGCCGTCGTCGCCCTCGGCTACACGATGGTGTACGGGATCATCCAGCTCATCAATTTCGCCCACGGCGAAGTGGTGATGATCGGTGCGATGGTCGCGTTTTCGGTGATCAATGCACTCGTCGGCGCCCACACGGGGCTGCCGCCGCTGGCGATCGTGATGACCGGCGTGCTGGTCGCCATTCCGGTCTGCATGGCCGTCGGTTACACGCTGGAGCGCGTCGCCTACCGCCCGCTGCGCAGCGCGCCCCGGCTCGCGCCGCTGATCACCGCGATCGGTCTGTCGATCGTGTTGCAGAACCTCGCCATGATCATCTGGAGCCGCAACCCGATGCCGTTTCCGCAAATCATCACCGTCACGCCGTACCACGTGACTGGAAATACGGACGGCGCCACGATCACCAACGTGCAGATCGCGATCATCGTGGCGTCGGTTCTGATGATGGGAGGGCTGCTCGGGCTGGTCTATCGGACCAAACTCGGCATCGCGATGCGCGCGACGTCGCAGAACCAGCAAATCGCCGGGCTCATGGGCATCGACATCAACACGGTGATCTCGCTGACGTTCGTGATCGGCGCCGGCCTGGGTGCGGTGGCCGGCGTGATGGTGGGCACCTATTACGGGATTGCGCAGTACCAGATGGGCTTCCTGCTCGGCCTGAAGGCGTTCTCGGCGGCGGTTCTGGGCGGCATCGGCAACCTCGCCGGCGCGATGCTCGGCGGCCTGCTGCTGGGTGTGATCGAGGCGCTCGGCGCCGGCTACGTGGGCGATCTCACCAACCTCTGTCAGATTGCGAGCTGGTCCGACGCGATTGCGACACGATGCGCGAGCGACCCGAATTTGACGCTGTTCGGCTCCAACTACCAGGACGTGTTCGCGTTCCTCGTGCTGATCGCCGTACTCATCTTCCGTCCGTCCGGCCTGCTCGGCGAGCGCGTCGGCGACCGCGCGTAACGGGGGCCGCTCATGCACGCGCTGCTCGATCTGAAACAGAACCCGCGGACGGCATGGATCGGCCTTGCGCTGATCGGCGTGGCGCTCGTCGTGCTCCCGTTCGCGCTGGCGGCCGTCGGAACCGCGTGGGTGCGCATCACCAATCTCGCCATTCTGTTCGTGTTGCTGTCGCTCGGCCTGAACATCGTCGTCGGCTTCGCCGGATTGCTCGACCTCGGCTACATCGCCTTCTACGCGGTCGGCGCGTACACCTACGCCCTTCTGGCGAGCCCCCATTTCAACCTGCATCTCCCATTCTGGATCGTCCTGCCGATCGGCGCGGCCGTCGCCTGTTTCTTCGGCGCGCTGCTCGGCGCTCCGACGCTGAAGCTGCGCGGCGACTACCTCGCCATCGTGACGCTGGGCTTCGGCGAAATCGTCCGCATTTTCATGAACAACCTGTCGCAGCCGGTCAACATCACCAACGGCCCGCAGGGAATCACGCTGATCGACCCGTTTCGCATCGGCAGCTTCAGCTTCGCCGAACGCGAAACCATCGCCGGTCTCGATTTCACCGGACCGGTCAAGTACTACTACTTTCTCATCGTCGTGCTGCTTGCGGTGATCGTCATCAACCTCCGATTGCAGAACTCCAGGATCGGGCGCGCATGGGAGGCCATTCGCGAAGACGAGATCGCGGCGCGCGCGATGGGCATCAACACCCGCAACATGAAGCTCCTCGCCTTCGCGATGGGCGCGTCGTTTGGCGGCGTCTCGGGCGGAATCTTCGCGGCGACGCAGGGATTCATCAGCCCGGAAAGCTTCGTGCTGGTCGAGTCCATCATGGTGCTGTCGATGGTCGTGCTCGGCGGCATGGGCAACATCTGGGGCGTGATTCTCGGCGCGGTGCTGCTGTCCTTCGTGCCCGAGGTCCTGCGTTACACCGTCGCGCCGGCGCAGCAGGCGCTGTTCGGGAGGCTGCTGATCGAGCCGGAGGTGATCCGGATGCTGCTGTTCGGGCTCGCGCTGGTGCTGATGATGCTGTTCCGACCGGCGGGCATTCTGCCCTCGGCACTGCGCAAGCGGGAATTGGAAAGCCGAAAATGAGCGCCCATTCCCTGGCGCTGCTCAAGGCGAGCGGCATCAGCAAGCGCTTCGGCGGCGTCCACGCACTGTCCGACGTCGGCTTCACGATCAATCACGGCGAAATCTACGGGCTGATCGGCCCCAATGGCGCGGGCAAGACGAGTCTGTTCAACGTTTTGACCGGCATCTATGCGTCCGACGGCGGCGAGTTCGTTTTCGACGGGCTGCCGCTCAACGGCCTGAAACCGAACCAGGTGGCCGACCGCGGGATTGCGCGCACCTTCCAGAACATCCGGCTGTTCGCCAACCTGTCGGCGCTCGAAAACGTGATGATCGGCCGCCACGTTCGCACCCGCGCCAACGTGTTCGGCGCGATCTTCCGCGACGCCAAGACGCGCGCCGAGGAGAAGGCGATCGAGAAACGCGCGTACGAGCTGCTCGAATATGTCGGCGTCCACAAGCGCGCGAACTCGCTGGCCAAGCATCTCGCCTACGGCGACCAGCGCCGCCTGGAAATCGCCCGCGCGCTCGCGACCGAGCCGAAGCTGCTCGCGTTGGACGAACCGGCAGCCGGCATGAATGCCACCGAGACCGAGTCGCTCAAGCTGCTGCTCAAGGACGTCCGCCGTGACGGCACGACGATCCTGCTGATCGAGCACGACATGAAGCTCGTGATGAGCGTCTGCGATCGCGTGCTCGTACTCGACTACGGCAAGAAGATCGCCGAGGGCAGCGCCGGCGACGTCCAGAAAGACCCGAGGGTGATCGCGGCCTACCTCGGCGGCGAAGTCTCGCTGAATCTGAGGGGGGCTGCATGAGCGATCCGGTGACCGGGAGCTCCGGCAGCGCCAGCGCGCTCCTCGAACTGTCGAAACTCGAAGTCGCCTACGGCGGTATTCAGGCCGTCAAGGGTATCGACCTCCACGTCGACAAGGGCGAACTCGTCTGCCTGATCGGTGCCAACGGCGCGGGCAAGACGACGACGCTGAAGGGCATCTGCGGGCTGCAGCCGGTCAAGCGGGGCACGATTCGCTACGACGGCAAGGACATCACCGGGCGACCGGCGTTCGAACTGGTGCGTAACGGGCTGGCGATGGTTCCCGAGGGTCGCGGTGTGTTTGGCGCGCTGACGATCGAGGAGAACCTCGCGATGGGCGCGTACGTGCGCGACGACCGGGCGGCAATCGCCACTGATATCGAACGCATATTCCACCTGTTCCCGCGATTGAAGGAGCGGCGCCGGCAGACGGCCGGCACGCTGTCCGGCGGCGAGCAACAGATGCTGGCCATGGGACGCGCGCTGCTGTCGAAGCCGAGACTGCTGCTGCTCGACGAGCCTTCGATGGGGCTGGCGCCGCTGATGGTGCAGAAGGTCTTCGAGACGGTGATGACGGTGTCCCAGGAAGGCGTGACGATCCTGCTGATCGAACAGAATGCGAAGCTGGCGCTCGAGGTGAGCAATCGCGGTTACGTGATGGAGTCCGGCGCGATCACGCTCGCCGGCGACGCGAAGACGCTGCTGCATGACCCTGCCGTCCGCGCGGCCTACCTCGGCGAATCGGCGGCCTGATATGCCGCCGCCCGCATGACCGACGCCCCGCCGCCGGACGCGCCGGCCGGCTCGTCGCCGCACCTGCATGCCCGTGCAGTGCCGTGGCGTCATGTGTTCGCGTGGTTCGAGGAGGGAATGCGACTGTTCAAGTG
>JAAFGU010000035.1 GCA_010365205.1 Aromatoleum sp.
GGCCGTCCTGGATCTGGCGGCGCGCTACGCGGCCTGGGCGGCGCACACGGCGGACGGCCGTGCCGCGCACCAGGGTGGCGTGCTGTTTCGCGCGCCGCGCAAACTCGATTTCATGAAGCTCGTCCCGGTGGAGGCGACGGCGGTCGCCGGCGTCGGTGCGTGGAAGCTCGCCGGCGATCAGGTGCGCCGCCGCGACGGATTCGCGCTGACGGATCAAGGCACCGATCTCACCGGCGGTCTCGACCAGGCGCACTACTGCATCTGGTGCCATGAACAGGGCAAGGATTCGTGCTCGACGGGACTGCACGAAAAGAAGCCCGCCGACGGCACGCCGCTCGCGAATCCTTTCAAGAAGAGCCCGTTCGGCGTGACGCTCGCCGGCTGCCCGCTCGAAGAAAAAATCTCCGAATTCCACAAACTGCGTGCCGAAGGCTGGCCGCTTGCGGCGCTGGCGGTGATCTGCGTCGACAATCCGATGGTGGCGGCGACGGGGCACCGGATCTGCAACGACTGCATGAAGTCGTGCATCTACCAGAAGACCGACCCGGTCGACATTCCGCAGTCCGAGACGCGCGTGCTGAAAGATGTGCTGGCGCTGCCGTGGGGCTTCGAGCTGTATTCGCTGCTCACGCGCTGGAATCCGCTGAATATCCACCGGCCGTTGCCGAAGGCGCCGACCGGCAAGCGCGCGCTTGTCGTCGGGATGGGGCCTGCGGGCTTCACGCTGGCGCACCATCTTCTCAACGACGGGCACACGATCGCCGCCGTTGACGGCCTCAAGATCGAGCCGCTCGCCCCGGCGCTGTCCGGAATCACGGCGGCGGGCAAGCGGGCGCCGTTCGCGCCGATCCGCGACGCGTCCATCCTTCAGGAACCGCTGGAGGATCGGGTGATGGCAGGCTTCGGCGGCGTCGCCGAGTACGGGATCACCGCCCGCTGGGACAAGAATTTCCTCAAAGTGATCCGACTGCTGCTGGAACGCCGCGACCGCTTCGCCCTCTACGGCGGCGTGCGCTTCGGCGGCACGCTCGACGCCGAGGGTGCGTTCGCGCTCGGCTTCGATCACGTCGCGCTGGCGGCCGGCGCGGGCCGCCCGACCGTATTGGAGCTGCCGAATGGGCTCGCCCGCGGCGTGCGCACCGCGTCCGATTTTCTGATGGCGCTGCAGCTGACCGGCGCCGCGAAGACCGATTCGGTCGCCAACATGCAGTTGCGCCTGCCCGTGGTCGTCGTCGGCGGGGGCCTGACGGCAATCGACACGGCGACCGAGTCGCTGGCGTACTACCCGGTCCAGGTCGAGAAATTTCTGGCGCGTTACGAAATGCTGGTGGCCACCAAGGGTCGTGATGCCGTCGAGCGGGCGTGGACGGGGGACGAACCGGCGATCGCCGCCGAGTTCCTGTTCCACGCCCGCGCGATCCGCGCCGAGCGCGCAGCCGCCGCCGTCGAGGGCCGGGGGGCGAGGATCGTCGAACTGCTGCAGGCGTGGGGCGGCGCGACGATCGCGTATCGACGCCGGCTCGTCGACAGCCCCTCGTACACCCTGAATCACGAGGAAGTGGAAAAGGCGCTCGAAGAGGGCATCCGCTTCGCCGAGGGCCTGACGCCGCTCGCTGTCGAGGTCGACGCGCATGGGCACGCCAGCGGGCTCGCGGTGTCGCAGCACCACAACGACGGCGACGGCGTGTGGCACGAGTACGGCCGGGCGAGCCTGCCCGCGCGGACGATTCTGATCGCCGCCGGAACCCAGCCGAACACGGTGCTCGCGCGCGAGGACGCGCCGCATTTCACGCTCGACGGCAAACACTTCCGCCTGCTCGACGAAGACGGCGGCCCTGCGCGGTTCGTCAAGGGTCTCGCCAAGCCCGAGCGGCCGGCGGTGCTCACCGACATTCGTGCGGACGGCCGCGCGACCAGCTTCTTCGGCGATCTGCATCCGTCGTTCTCGGGCAATGTGGTGAAGGCGATGGCCAGCGCCAAGCAGGGCTATCCGATCGTGTCGCGAATGCTGGAACGCGTGGCGCCCGCGTCGATCCTGTCGGATGCGGCGTTTCTCGCGCAGCTCGACGGCGAGTTTCGCGCCGCCGTCGTTCGGGTCGTGCGGCTGACCCCGACCATCGTCGAAGTCGTTGTCCACGCGCCGGCCGCGGCGCGGCGCTTCGAGCCGGGCCAGTTCTACCGCTTGCAGAATTTCGAGACGCTGGCGCCGCGACGCGCCGCCACGCGTCTGACGATGGAGGGCCTGGCACTCACCGGCGCCTGGGTCGACCGCGAGCGTGGACTGGTCTCGACGATCGTGCTCGAGATGGGCGGATCTTCGGATGTGTGCGCGATGCTGAAGCCGGGCGAGCCGGTGATCCTGATGGGTCCGACCGGCACGCCGACCGAGATCGAATCCGGCGAGACCGTGGTGCTGGCCGGGGGCGGACTCGGCAATGCCGTGCTGTTCTCGATCGGCCAGGCGTTCCGGCGCGCGGGATCGAAGGTGCTGTATTTCGCCGGCTACAAGAAGGTCGTCGATCGCTACAAGGTCGCCGACATCGAGGCCGCGGCGGATACCGTCGTCTGGTGCTGCGACGAGGCGCCTGGCTTCGCGGCGACCCGGCCGCAGGATCGCGCATTCGTCGGCAACATCGTCGAGGCGATGCGCGCTTACGCCGCGGGTGAACTGGGCGCGCCGACGATAGCGTTCGCCGACTGCGACCGGATCATCGCCATCGGATCGGACAAGATGATGGCTGCCGTCAGTACGGCGCGGCACACGGTCCTGGCGTCGTGGCTGAAACCGGGGCATCGCGCGATCGGTTCGATCAACTCGCCGATGCAATGCATGATGAAAGAAATCTGCGCCCAATGCCTGCAGCCGCACCGCGATCCGGTCACGGGGAAGATCTCTTACGTGTTCTCCTGTTTCAATCAGGACCAGCCGCTCGATCGCGTCGATTTTGCCGGGCTGGACGCGCGGCTGCAGCAGAACGCCGTGCAGGAGAAGCTGACCGCGCAGTGGATCGCGCATTGCAGCGAGCGCGGTCGCGGCTGATTGATCCTCCGCGCGAGCGCGTGCGCACTCGCTGTGGGCTACAGAGCCGGGGTTTGCGGCGCCTTGCGGCCCAACCGGCCAGCCTGCCGGCACCGGCAATGTGCGTCCCGGGTCATCGTTCGCCCTCCGGCGGCAGAGTCACCATCGGAAGCGCGGTCGGTCCGCCTGTCGCAGCAGCGATGGCACGGCGCTTGCTCACGGAATGGTGATTGTGGTCCACGTGTCCGCACGACCCAGACCTGCTGCTGTCGCGTCCCGCCGGAAACCTGCCGGGGCCGAGCCCGAGGACGGAGAAAAAGATGGCCGATTTGCTCATTGTCGATGACGAGCCCAACGTTCTGAATGCGCTGCGCCGGATGTGCATGAATCGTACGGCGACGCCTGCCATTCCCGATCCGCACGTCGCGACGTTCGCGGCGCCGCTCGAAGCGCTCGCCTACATGCGCACCAACCGGGTCGACCTGGTGATCTCCGATTACCGTATGCCCGAAATGGACGGCGCGAGCTTCCTGACCAAGGCGAAGATGCTCCAGCCCGATGCCGCGCGGATGATCCTGAGCGCTTTCTCCGACATGGAGGGGATCGTTCGCGCGATCAACGATGCCGGAATCTTCCGCTTCGTCGCCAAGCCCTGGGGCGACACCGAATTGCGCGCCTCGATCGTCCAGGTGCTCGAGCACCGGGACATGATGCTCGAAAATCGCCGTCTCGCCGACGAGGTCCGTCAGCAGCAAGACATCATCTCCCGCCAGCAGCTCGAGCTTGTGCGCCTGGAGGCCGAATCCCCGGGCATCACCCGCGTTCGATGGACGCCCGACGGCGGCGTGCTGATCGAGGAATGAGCCCGATGGCGCGGACGGAGCCGAATACGATGCGGTCCGCACTGGTGTTGAAGAAGGTCCCTCGCCAGTCGCCGGTACTCGACGCGCCGGGCGCCGCGTCGATTACCGGCAAGCTCAACGATTTCGCCTGGATCTGCGCGCTCTATGAACTCGGCCAGACGGCTGCGGCGGGCGTCGATCCGCTGAAGGTCCAGCAGGACATCCTCAAGCACATCGTATCCGGGCTCGACGCGGAAAGCGGCTCCATCGCGCTGATCGTCGAAGGCACCGACGACCTGCTCGAAATCGTCGCCGGGACCGACTTGCCGCCCGGCACCGTCGGCAGCCGCTTGCCGCGCGGAGTCGGCGTGTTCGGGCACGTCGTCGCCACCGGCCAACCGTTGCTGATCAACGGCGACGCCGCCGAGACGCGCCTGCCCGTGCAGATCAACGAACGCCGCGATCGCGCCACCCACTCGGCGATGTGCTGGCCGCTGCGGGTGCAGGAGCGGACCATCGGCGCGCTCGCCGTCAATCGCGCGGCGGGGCTGCCGAAATACTCGGTCGAGGATCTCGATCGGGGCCAGGTGCTGACCAGCCTGCTTGCGCTGGTGATGGCCAACCACCGGATGCACGTCGAGCGCGAGAACCGCATTCTCGAATTGTCGACGTTGAACGATGCGATGCAACGAATGAACGCGCTGCTGGAAGACGCCCAGAACCAATTGATCCAGTCCGAAAAACTGGCCTCGATCGGCCAGATCGCGGCCGGTGTCGCCCACGAGATCAACAACCCCGTCGGGTTCGTGTTATCGAATCTCGGCGCACTCGAATCCTATGTCGGGAGCCTGTTCGCACTCGCGGAGGCTGCCGACGCGGCGGGTGCGAGATCGACCGGGGAGCCGTCGCCGGAAGGGGTGTCGCCGGGGCAGGCGCTGCGCGATGGAACCGACATCGAATTTCTGCGCACCGACATCGCGGCGCTGCTGGCGGAGTCGCGCGACGGGCTCGGCCGGGTCAAGGCCATCGTGCAGGACCTCAAGAACTTTTCACGCGGCGGCGCCGACGAGTCGTGGGAACTGGTCGACCTGCATGCGGCGCTCGAGAGCACCCTCAACATCGTCCGCAACGAAATCAAATACAAGGCGCGAATCGAGACGCGCTACGGCGCGCTGCCCGAGGTCGAGTGCCTGCCGTCTCGGCTCAATCAGGTGTTCCTGAATCTGCTCGTCAACGCGGGGCAGGCGATCGAAGCAAACGGGCGGCTCCTGATCGAGACCGGCGTCGAGGGCACGGAAGCATGGATTGCCGTCGAGGATACGGGCTGCGGTATTCCCAAGGAACATCTGAACCGGATCTTCGAACCGTTCTTCACGACCAAGCCGGTCGGGCAGGGGACCGGGCTCGGGCTCTCGCTGTCGTACTCGATCGTGCGCAAGCATGGCGGCCGCATCGACGTCGACACCGAAGTTGGGCGCGGCACGCGGTTCACGGTGCGGCTGCCGCTGCGGCAACCGCGGGCGGCGGTGCCCGCCACCTCGGTCTGAGCGCGCGGCATTGCCGTTACGGCGGTCGGCGCTGGCGTGACGATCGATGCGCACAGGCCCGGTCGCTCTCGCGCCGCGGGCCCCCGGATTCGCGCCGCGCGCGCCGTTCGTTCTATGCGCGGCCGTTCGCAGCAACTCAGTATTTGAAATCGTCGAATGCGGTCTTGCTGTCGAAGCGCGTCCACACGCCGACGGCTCCGGGACCGGAGATGTGGTCGTCCTCGACGTCGATCAGTTTCTTGCCGTCGAGGGATACTTCGATGTGCTTGCCCTGGTACGCGACGGCAAGCGTGTGCCACTCGCTCAGCGTGATCATCGGCGTCGAGACTTCCTTGGCCGTCAGGCGCTTGCCTTTTTCGAAGTAGTACAGGTTGAGGTTGCTCTCGTTGGCGTTGGCGCGGGCGACGTAATAGCTCCCGGTGTCCTTGAAACGGAAGATGAGGCCGCCGGCCTGGGCCTTTTCGCCGAAGATCGGTTTGAACTTCACTTCCAGCGTGCCGCTTTCGATCGAGGTGCCTTTTTTCACGCAGTACGGGTACTCGCCCTGCCCGGATTGCATCAGGACGTTGGGCGGGCTCGGCGGCCCCTTCGCGTCGGCTTCGACGTTCCACCTGACGCCGCTATCGCCGCGCGCACCGCTGTGGGCGCCGCAGGTCCAGTCCGCGGGCGGCGAGCCTACCGGGTAGGCGTCGAAATTCACGGTTTCCGCGCCCACGGGCAACGCGACCGCGGTCAGCGCCAGGAGCGCAAGCAAATTTTTCATCCGTGCACCTCGTCAAATGTCGATTAAAAAGTCGTTGCTGATGGTGCCGGTGAAAGGAGTCGAACCCTCGACCTTCGCATTACGAATGCGCTGCTCTACCAACTGAGCTACACCGGCACTAAACCTGGTATCCGCGAATTCCCGCCTGCAACCCCACCCGCAACGCGCGTGCACGATGTGTGAGCGCCGATGGGCGGCGGAGCAGGGAACGAACCGATCGTGGGTACTGCCAATGACGGTTGCCGCCGGCCCGTCACGCGTGGGGCGCCCTCGACGAAAGTGCGGCGGCGGCAATCCATCGGCTAACATGGAATTATAACGGAATGGCCGTGGTTTTTCCAAATCCGGATGCGCCCGCCGCTTGCAGTGGGCACGCGCTTAGCGGCCGTAAATGACTCCGACACTGGCCAGCAGGCCGGCCACGCCGTTCCACGCGATCTGCACGCCGATGCAGAACAGGATGAACGCCGACAGCCGCACCAGCACGCTGGTTCCGGTCGTGCCGAGGCGACGCAGCATCCGCTCGGCATAGAGGTAGCAGACGAAGATCGTGGCCGCGACGAGGAATACGCCGGCGATCTGCCCGAGGCTGTGGTCGACGAGCGCGCGCACCGTCATCGGATGATTCGCTCCAATCGTGATCGCGACGGTGATCGTGCCCGGCCCCACGGTCAGCGGCAGCGTCAGCGGGTAGAACGCGCGCGTCGCGATTTCCGCGCCGACTGGCGGCGGGCCCGTCGGATTGCGCGCGTCCGCGTCGGCCTTCAGCAGCGCCCACGCCGCCGAACAGACGACGATGCCGCCGGCGACCTGCACGACCGGCACCGAGAGTCCGAAAAAATCGAGGACGTACGTGCCGATGAACACCGACGCCATCATCAGGAAGAACGCGTTGATCGCGATCCGCTTGGCGAGCGTCGCCTGCAGTTCCGATGTACAGTCGGCGGTCATCGCCAGGAACACCGGCGCGCCGCCGATCGGATTGACGATCGGAAACAGCGTCGCGTAGGCGAACAGCAGGCTTTCGATGATCTGGCGGAGGTCTCCGGACATGCGGCGACGGCGCAGAGTGCGCGAGAGAGCGGCGCGGGGCGAGCAGCGTAGCATGCGGTCCCTGGGTCTGGATTCGACCGACGCCTGGCGGAGATTGCGCTGACATTGAGGCCCGGGCGACGGCGAATCGCCGGATTCGGGCGGTCGACGGGACGCGCCGTTCGACGGACGGCTAGCGTTTTCGCTTGTATTGCCCTGATTTATGTGGAAAAATTTCCCACAATAGGCAACGTCTGGCGACGATGCACGATCGAACCACAAGCAGCGACGGGATTGCCGGCAACGAGCGATGAGTCACGAGGACCCCGCCGCAGGCGGCGTAACCGGCGCGCCGCGCGATTCGGTCGTCGCCGCGCTGCGCCGCGTTCTGCGGCCGCTGGTGCGGCTGCTGGTCACGCACGGGATCACCTACCCTTTTCTGACTGACCTGCTGAAGGGCATTTTCGTCGCGACCGCAGCCGAGGAGTTCACACTGGGCGGCAAGCCGCCGACCGACAGCCGGCTCACCGTGCTTACCGGCGTGCACCGCAAGGATATCCGGCGCCTGCTGCGCGATGTCCCGTCGGTGCCCGGTCCGTCTCCGTCTCTGACGCTGGGGACGCAGATCGTGGCGCGCTGGCTCGGCGACCCCGCCTATCACGACAGGTACGGCCGCCCACGCGTTCTGCCGCGCACGCCGAGTCGGGGGGCGGCATCGTTTGCGGCGCTCGTCGAGTCGGTGAGCAAGAACGTGCGTCCGCGTTCGGTCCTGGACGAGCTCGTGCGACTCGGGGTCGCCGAAATCGACGGCGACGATCGCGTGCACCTCGTCACCCGCGGCTTCGTGCCCGGCAAAGAGCTCGATGCCAAGGCGTTCTATTTCGGCGAGGCGCTGCACGATCACTTGGCAGCGGGTGTGCACAACCTTGACGGTTCTCAACCCGCCTGGCTCGAACGCAGCGTCTACTACGACGAGTTGTCGCCAGCGTCGGTGGACAAGCTCGCGGCGAGATCAGAGGAGGTCGCGATGCGCGCGCTGCAGGAGATCAATCGTGACGGAATGGCGCTCGAAGCCGCCGACCCGCCTTCTGCCGGTCAGCGCATGCGAATGCGTCTTGGCGTCTTCTTCTATGCCGAGCCGGTGGCCAGTGCGCCACCCGTCGGCGACGCCGGACCACCGATGAAACCGAGGAGAGGCAAATGAATCTCGTGCCCCGTCGATGCGATCTCGAACGAACGATGGCGCGCTGCGTGCTGGTCGTCTGCGCCGCCCTGATGACGGCGTGCGGTGGCGGTGGCGGCCAGTTCGCCAGCGGCGGCATCGTCGGCACCGGCGCCGCCGCGGTGCTCTCGGTCGGGACGATCTCCGCGTTCGGCGCCGGAACCCTCACGGTCAATGGCCTTCCGTACGCGACCGCGGCGGCCGTCATCACCGTCAATGGGCAGCCTGCAACGGCATCGGCGCTGAAGCTCGGAATGGTCGTCACCGTCCAGGGCGGCGTCAAGCAGGCGGACGGCTCGGTCATCGCGAGTTCAATCGTCTACCGGCCCGACATCCAGGGAGTGGTCAGCGGAGTCGATGTCGCCGGTCAGGCGTTCATCGTCCTCGGTCAACGCGTGCGTACCGATCGCCAGACGGTGTTCGACGGCGGCACCTTCGATACGCTGCTCAACCAGCACGTGGAAGTCAGCGGTTTTCGCGCATCGCCCGGTGAGTTGCTGGCTACCCGCGTCGAAATTCGCGCATCGATCGCGAAAGGCGCCGCATTGGAGGTGACGGGCGTCGTGTCGCAGCTTGATGGGGCCGGGAAAACGTTCTTTATCGGGCCGCAGCTCATCGACTACACGCAGACGCCGCAAGCTGTCGTGCCGCCTGGTCTCGCCAATGGCGTGCTCGCCAACGCGAAGGGCACGGCGGTCGGTGCCGGGGATCGGCTGCTGGCAACCCAGATTCAGGTGATCCCGACCGCGCTGCCTGCTCCCGACGCGGCACAGGTCGAAATCGAGGGGCTGGTCGCTTCTTTCGCCAACCTCGGCAGCTTCCTTGTCAACGGACAGTTGGTGGACGGACGCGCCGCGGTCTTTGAATACGGCAGTGCGGCCTCCGTGGCCGACGGCGTACGTGTCGAGGTCGAAGGGCGGCTCGCGTCCGGGATCGTCGTCGCATCGAGGATCGCGATCGAGGAAGATGCGGCGGTCGTCATCGATGGTCTTGCCGAGGCGGTGGATTCGGCCGGCGGCACCGTGACGGTCAGCGCACAGCGCGTGACGGCGACAGCGAATACCCAATTCGACGATCGAAGCGCGGCCGCCGTGCGCGACTTCGGATTGGCGGCAATTCGCGTCGGCGATCGATTGTCCGTCAGCGCCACCCACGGCACGGCCGGCTTGACGGCGACCCGCATCACGCGCCTCGACCTTTCGGCACCGACCGGGTCGCAACCCGACGCGTCCGCGGAAGGCATCATCAGCGCATTCATTTCGACCGCCAACTTCATGGTCGGCGCGCAAACCGTCAACGCGAGCTCGGCGACATTCGTCAATGGCGCGGCTTCGGATCTTGCGAACGGGAAACGGGTCGCGGCAGCAGGGACGCTCTCCGGAACGATCTTGCTTGCGACCACCGTCACCTTCAAGGTCGAGGACCCGACGTCGCCCGGCACCGCCGAAGTCGAGGGCGCGATCAGTGCCTTCGTGTCCGCGGCGAATTTCGTGGTAACCGGCCAGAAGGTCGACGCAAGCGGAGCGGCGTTCGACGGCGGATCCGCGGGCAGTCTCGCCAACGGCGTCCGCGTCAAGGCATCCGGCCCGCTCGCGAATGGCGTCCTGGTCGCGACAACGGTGTCGATCGAGTCGGCGCCGGCTACGACCATCGAGGTCGAGGGCACGATCACCAATTTCGTTTCGGTCTCCAATTTCAAAATCGCCGGCCAGACCGTCGACGCGTCTAAAGCGTCGATCGAGAACGGTTCGGCGTCCGATCTGGCCAACGGGCGCCAATGCCATGCGACAGGCCCGGCGGTGAACGGCGTGCTGCAGGCGAGCGTCGTGACGCTGGAGGACGCGGCGGAGTTGCAGGGCGCGAGCGCCAAGGGGCTCATCACGAACTTCCTGTCGGCGTCGAATTTCAAGGTCGGCGGGCGGACGATCGATGCGTCCGGGGCGATATTCGAGAATGGCACCGCCGCGAATCTCGGCAACGGCGCCAAGGTCGAGGTTGAAGGCGCGCTGGTCGGGATCGTGCTCAGAGCGTCGAAGGTCGCGTTCGACGACTGAGCCCACGGCGACGACCCCGGCGGCGCACGCCGTCAGGCGACGAGGCGCGCAGTCAGGTCATGCGGCCGGGTGTTCGGACCGGATCGCATCGGCATAACCGCACCCGATCCGCAGGGAACACACCCGGTTTCCATCCGGTCAATGGCACGGATGGCACGCCCGAGCGAATCGGTCCAGATGTCGCCTGCGTGAGGCAGATTCCATCGCTGGCAGCCCGTCGGCACGGGGCGTAGCGACCGGCGATGCCCATTGTCTGGCGCTCTAAAGCGACGCTGTTTTTCGACGGAAACCATTCCTATTCGGTTTCTTTTATCGAAACGGCGAAGCGATAGGTCCCTGATTGCGGCGATGATCCACCAATTGGGCACTTTATGTCACTTGCATACTAGCAAAAAACGTGCGATTATTTCCCACGTTGGCGCAACGCGGATGCGCGCCCCCTCTGGAAAAAGGAAATCCGAACGTGACCGCCGGCTCGACAATGACCGATCCTGATCCGACGGCCGTGCGCGCTTTGCGGTATGCGTGCGGGCGGAGCCTGCGCGTCGCACCGACGCGCGGCGGCCGGCGCCCCGGACGCGCGCTATTCCGTTCCGTATTTGGTTTCGACCGTCACGCCGAGTTCGCGCAGCAGTGCGGTGGGCAGTACGCCGCCTGCCTGGACGATAACCGAGTCGTTGGCGATGGTCGCGGTCTCGCCGTCAACGGTGAGCTCGACCCGGTCTGCCAGAATGCGCCGGGCCTCGGCAAGCAGGCGCACGTCGACGCGGTTGGCCGCGCGCGCCGCGTCGAGCCGCTCCCGGTTCTTCGCCTTCACCCGGCCGAACGCTTCGCCGCGATAGACGAGCGTCACCGTGGTGCCGGGCTGCTCGGCGCAGGCGAGTGCGGCCTCGATCGCGCTGTCGCCACCGCCGACGACGAGCACGCGGCGGCCCTGGTACTGCTCGGGCTCGATCAGTCGGTAGACGACCTTCGGCAGTTCTTCGCCGGGAACGTCAAGCTTGCGCGGCGTCCCGCGACGTCCGATGGCCAGCAGCACCGCACCGGTGGTAAGTGTACCTTGCGCCGTTTCCAGCTCGTAACAGTCGCCGACGCGAGTGATCTTCTCCATCCGTGCGTTGAATTCGATCGCGAGCCCCGCCCGGGCGACGACGTCCTGCCAGAACGCGAGCAGCGTCTCCTTGCTTACCTCCTCGAACTGGACGCGGCCGACGACCGGCAGATCGACGGGCGCGGTCATCGCGATCTTGTTGCGCGGGTAATGGAACACTGCGCCGCCAAGGTCCGCCTCCTGCTCGACGATCTTGTAGCGCAGCCCGTGCTCGAGTGCGCCGAGGCCGGCCGCGATGCCCGCCGGGCCGGCGCCGACGATGACGATGTCGAGCGGCGCTTCCGTCCGCGGCCGCTTAACGATCGTCGCCATCGCTTGCAGGCCCTGCTCGGCCGCTTTGCGGATCAGCCCCATGCCGCCCAGCTCCCCGGCGATGAAGATGCCGGGAACGTTGGTCTCGAAGTTCGGCTTCACGAACGGAATGTCGACGCCGCGGCGCTCGGTGCCGAACACCAGTGTGATCGCGTCAACCGGGCAAGCGGCCGCGCAGGCGCCGTGGCCGATGCATGCCGCCGGGTTCGTCAACTGCGCCTTGCCGCCGATGATGCCGAGCGCCTGCTCGGGGCACACGTTGACGCAGGTCGCCGAGCCGATGCAGCGGGCAGTATCGACGATTGGATGCAGCGACGGTGGTTCGACCAGACCCGATTTCAACGCTGCATCGAGTTCGTCCCGCGAACCGCGCTCGCGCCGGTGTCGCCGCACGGCGTAGATCGCGAAGATCGCGGCGAGCGGGAGCGCGTAGAGCGCGACGGCGAGCCAGGAAATGTCGGTCACGGCAGGAAGGGTTCTGTTCGCGCGCGAAAGACTATGCGTGCGGCGCAAAGTGTAACGGCAACGGCCACGCGCCGCTGCGATTTCCGTTTCGACCGTCGAAACCAGAATCGGTTGCACGCCGTCTCAAGGAACGGGTGAGATGCCTCTCGACGAATTCGCCGGCACGCCGGCGCTCGTGACCGCAATTCCGCGTGCCGATGCGCCGCGCGCGGCG
>JAAFGU010000464.1 GCA_010365205.1 Aromatoleum sp.
GGGATGCGGATCGTCCGCGTCGCGCCTGGCCATGCCGAGCTTCAGATGACGGTCCGGCGCGACATGCTGAACGGTCACGCGATTTGCCACGGCGGCTTCATCTTCCTGCTCGCTGACAGCGCGTTCGCGTACGCGTGCAACAGCTACAACCTGAACACCGTCGCGTCGGGTTGCGGCATCGATTTCCTGGCCCCGGCGCGCGAGAGCGACGTGCTGACCGCGATCGGGCACGAACGGAGTGCCAGCGGCCGCACCGGCGTCTACGACATCGAGGTGGTCAACCAACGCGGCGAGAAGATCGCGCTGTTCCGGGGCAAGAGCTACCGGATCAAGGGCCACGTGCTGGAAACGCCGTCCGCCTGAAGCGGCACGGCGACGTCAGAGGAGGAACCATGCCCGTCCGCCAACCGAAGCCCGGCGATCTCGAACCGATCGAAACGGCGAGCCCTGCGGCGCTGAAGGCCTTGCAACTCGAGCGTCTTCAATGGTCGCTCGCCCACGCATACGAGAAAGTGCCGCATTACCGGCGGAAGTTCGATGCTGCGGGCGTGCACCCGCGCGACGTCAAATCGCTCGCCGATCTCGCCCGCTTTCCGTTCACGGTCAAGAACGACCTGCGCGACAACTACCCGTTCGGAATGTTCGCCGTGCCGCGGCAGCAGATTTCGCGCATTCACGCCTCCTCGGGCACGACCGGCAAGCCGACCGTCGTCGGCTACACCGCGAAGGACATCGACATCTGGGCGATGCTGATGGCGAGGTCGATTCGCGCCGCGGGCGGCCGCGCCGGCGACATCATTCATGTCGCCTACGGCTACGGTCTCTTCACCGGTGGCCTGGGCGCGCACTATGGCGCCGAAAGGCTCGGCGCCACGGTGATCCCGATGTCGGGCGGGCAGACCGAAAAACAGGTGCAGCTGATCACCGATTTCAAACCGGACATCATCATGGTGACGCCGTCGTACATGCTGGCGATCGCCGAGGAAATGGAGCGCCAAGGCATCGACCCGCGGCAGTCGTCGCTGAAGATCGGCATCTTCGGCGCCGAGCCGTGGACGCACGCGATGCGCGTGGCGATCGAGGCGAAGCTCGACCTCGATGCGATCGACATCTACGGCCTGTCCGAGATCATGGGTCCCGGTGTCGCGCAGGAATGCGTGGAGACCAAGGATGGCCTCACCGTCTGGGAGGACCATTTCTATCCCGAGGTCATCGATCCGGAAACCGGCGAGGTGCTGCCGGACGGCGAGAAGGGCGAGCTCGTGTTCACGTCGCTGACGAAGGAAGCGCTGCCGATGATTCGTTACCGGACGCGCGACCTCACGCGGCTGCTGCCGCCGACGGCGCGCGCGATGCGGCGGATGGAAAAGATCACCGGCCGCTCCGACGACATGATGATCATCCGCGGCGTCAACGTGTTCCCGACGCAGATCGAGGAACTGATCCTGAAGCAGCCGGAGCTGGTGCCGCATTACCAGATCGAGATCGCGAGGCCGAAGGCGCTCGACGAGATGACGGTGCTGGTCGAGCGTTCGCCGGCGGCCGGCAGTGCCGACGGCGAGGCCGCCGGCGCGAGACTCGCGCACCACATCAAATCGCTGATCGGCGTGTCGGCGCGGGTGCAGGTGAGTGCCCCCGGCAGCGGCGCGGCGGATTGTGGACAAGCGGCCGAAGGAGTGAGGCAGTGTCGAGCGTTCATCGGCGCCTCGCCGCATTTTGCCTGAGCGTGAGCCGGTCGAGTGCGTCACATGTGATTAAAATACCTGTCCGTCCTCATAGATGACTTCACGACGGTTGCGAGTCGGGGCATTCGGCGTGGGCCGCATGGGGGAAGTGCACGTCGAGACGCTGGTCCGACTGGATCGGGAACAACGCATCGATTTCGTGGCACTGGGCGATCGCCACCCCTGTGCGCTGTCGTCGGCCTCGGCGCTCGTGACCGAGCTGGGCGGCGCGGACATGGCGGCGCGTGTGGAGCGCTTCGGAAGCGCGGACGCGATGGCGGTGCCGGCCCGGCTCGATGCAGTGGTCGTGGCTTCACGCACGGAGGACCACGCTCGCGACATTCTGTCGTACACGCGTCACGGCATTGCTGTCATGACGGAGAAGCCGATGGCGGGCTCCGTCGCGGAGGCGGCGGGGCTCTGCAAGGCGTTGGGCGAGGCCGGCAGCCGCCTGGTCCAGGTCGCCTTTCAGCGCCACTACGACGCGGCGGCGCAATGCGCGCAGAAATGGTTCCGGGAGGGGCTGATCGGCCGGCTGCAGCAGAGCCACCACGTTCTGCAGGACAAGAACCCGACACCCGCGGGCTACCAGAGCAGCGGCATCACCGCCGACATGGCGATCCACCTCGTGTTCGAAGCGATGAGCTTTCATGGGCTCGAATTGCCGCGTCACGTGCAGGCGCTGCGTTTCATGGCGCCGCATTACGACGACCGCGCGGGCGAGGGTGCGAACGTGGTCCACGTGTTCTGCACCTGGGCCGACGGCGCAGTCGCGCACCTGTGGGGCTCGCGCATCAACAACACCGGATACGACAACGGCTTCACGCTCATCGGCACCGAGGGCCGCATCGACGTTGGCGAATTCGTCGGCGATTTCGGGACCATTTCGGCCAGGCTCTGGCGCGGCGCTGGCCATGACTCCATTCCCCGCGGCACGTCGACCGAATCGCGCGAGTTCCCGATGACCCGGCCGGCGGCCCGGCATCCGGACTTCTACGCGCGGTACGCCACCGCATATGCGGATGAACTTCGGGCGTTCATCGAGCACGTCGAGACGGGGTCGCCGCTCGAACCTGGCCCGGACGTGGGTTGGAAGACGCTGCTCGTCGCGAACGTCGCCGAACAGAGTTCGCGATCCGGGGGCCGGCGAATCGATCTCGTCCTGGCGAACGGCGGGCCAATCGCGACGGCCGACGCTGCCGCCGAGTGTGCAATGTCCATCGGCCTGGCCTGACCCACGGGCCGGTCAACTCGGGCGTCGGGTTGACCGGGTCGCAAACTGAAATGGAAATCGGACATCAAATGGATCGACTGGAATTCTGCGGCAAGCTCGCGCGCGACGCCGGCCGGCTCGCGCATTCGGCATTCGGGCAATCGGCGACATCGATGAAGGGCCGCCACGATGTCGTGACGGCGATGGATCGCGAGGTCGAGCGGTTCATCCGAAAGGCCATCGCCGAGCGCTACCCGGACGAGACGATCATCGGCGAAGAGGAAGGCGGCGGCGAGCGGGGCGCCGGCGAACGCGTATGGCTGATCGACCCCATCGACGGCACCGCCAACTACGCGCGCGGCATCCCACACTATTGCGTGTCGATCGGCTACCTCGAACGCCTCGTGCCGACGGTGGGTGTCCTGTACGACCCCAGCCACGACTGGCTCTATTCGGCCGCGCGCGGCGAGGGCGCCTCGTGCAACGGCGCGCGCCTCGCGGTCAGCCCTTGCGCCGACCTCGGAGCGGCCACGGTCGAGTGCGGCTGGTCGACGCGACGCA
>JAAFGU010000465.1 GCA_010365205.1 Aromatoleum sp.
GTCGGCCACCGCCGCCAGGCGCACCACGAAGGATTCGCCGTCGCCGTCGGTTTCGATCGCCGCATACGCCGACGTGCCGCCGACGCTCCTCACGGTCACGCCATAGCGGATCTCGATGCGCGTGCGCGCCAGCGCGCGATCGAGTGCCGACTGCAATTCGCGATAGCTGACGACATAACCCAGCGCCGGCAAACCATGCTCTGCGGCGTCGAGCGTCGCGCGGCCGAAACCGCCGGCCTGCGAAATATCGATCTCCACGATTGGCGTGACGGCCGCCTCCGTCGAGGCGAGCCCATTCCAGACATCCAGTCGTTCAAAAATCAGGCGCGCGCCATGGGAAAGTGCGAGCGAGCGGTCGCCGCGCAGCGTTTCCCCCTCGGCCCGTGAGTCGAGCACGAGGACGTCGAGATCGGCGTCGTCGAGCGCCAGCGCCAGCGTCGCGCCCACCGGCCCCGCGCCGACGATCGCCACATCGTGCAACATCGTCAACGGCGGCAAGCCGCCTCGACCTCGGCAACCGATTTCGGCGTCGCGGCGGTGAGGTTCTCGCACCCGGTCGCCGTGACCGCGACGTCGTCCTCGATGCGCACGCCGATGTCCCAGAATTCCTCCGGCACGTTGTCCGCGGGGCGGATGTATGCGCCCGGCTCGACGGTGAGCACCATTCCCGGAACGAGCTTCTGCGACGCCCCCTTGATCTGATAGAGCCCGGCATCGTGGACGTCCATGCCGAGCCAGTGGCCGGCGCGGTGCATGTAGTACTGCTTGTAGCTGCCGCTTTCCAGGACTTCGTCGAGATTGCCCTTGCACAGACCAAGGTCGATGAAACCCTGGGCCAGCACCCGCTCGGCGACCCTGTGATAGTCGTGAAAATCGGCGCCCGGCTTGACGGCATCGATGCAGGCGAGTTGCGCGAGCAGCACCAGTTCGTAGACGGCCTTCTGCGGCCCGGTGAACTTGCCGTTTACGGGAAACGTCCGCGTGATGTCCGACGCATAGCTCTGATATTCGCAGCCGGCGTCGACCAGCAGCAGCTCGCCGTTTTGCAGCTCCCGGTTGTTGTCGCGGTAATGGAGCACGCAGGCGTTCGGTCCGCCGGCGACGATCGACGAGTAGGCAACCGCCTGCGCGCCGGACCGCAGAAACTCGTGCGCGAGCTCCGCCTCGACCCGGTACTCGTGCCAGCCCGGTCGCGTGCGGTCCATCGCCCGGCGGTGCGCGCCGGACGAGATCTGCGCCGCGCGCCGCATCAGAGTGAGTTCGTGCGCATCCTTGACCAGTCGGAGCGCGTCGAGCGGCTGCCGGACATCGACGATTTCCTCCGGCGCGGCGACGCCGGTGCGGATGCGGTTGCGCACCTCGTTCAGAAGGTCGGTGACCTTCCTGTCCCACGCGGGGAAGAGGCCGAGCGGCGTATAGAGCGCGGGCTGGTCCGCAGCGAGCTCCGGCAGCATCCGCTCGAGTTCGGCGATGGGGTGCGTTTCGTCGAAGCCGAAGATTTCGCGCGCCGCGTCGGGACCGTAGCGAAACCCGTCCCAGATTTCGCGTTCCTCGTTTTTTTCCCGGCAGAACAGGATGTGCCGGTCGCCGTCCGGGCCCGCGACCAGCGCGACGACGGCTTCGGGTTCGGGAAACCCCGAGACGTAATAAAAATAGCTGTCGTGACGGTACGGGAACAGCGAGTCGCGATTGCGGGCGACTTCGGGCGCGGTAGGCACGATCGCGAGGCCGCCGCCCGACTGGGCGCGCATCTGGATGAGCAGCGCCGCGCGGCGATCGCGGTAGATCTGACGGTTGTGGTTCATGGGGTCTGCCTGCGGACGGAGGCGTGATTATAGACGTCCGCGACCGTCATCCGTCCGCCGCCGCGCAGTCCGCGGCAATCGCCGGTTGCGTTACCATCGAGGCATGCCGCACGCAACGGATCGCCGCCACGAT